>NZ_JBWJVK010000005.1:0-138207 GCF_056428945.1 Flavobacterium sp. GNP010
CAAAGCTAAAGCTTAACTTTTCTTAATTCCTTAATGGTTTAAAAGCCGAAACAATTATTTTTTTAACTTGTATGCCATATAAGTTTTTAAAAAGAAAAAGCTTATTACGACCACAAAGCTAAAGCTTAACTTTTCTTAATTCCTTAATGATTTAAAAGTCGAAACCTTTATTTTTTTAACTTGCATGCCATATAAGTTTTTAAAAAGAAAAAGCTTAATACGACCACAAAGCTAAACCTTAAATTTTCTTAATTCCTTAATGGTTTAAAAGCCGAAACAATTATTTTTTTAATTTATATGCCATATAAGTTTTTAAAAGAAAAGCTTAATACGACCACAAAGCTAAAGCTTAACTTTTCTTAATTCCTTAATGGTTTAAAAGCCGAAACAATTATTTTTTTAACTTACGTAGCATATAAATTTTTTAAAACCGAGACTAGAAGTTGATTTTTAAGCTAGAAGAACTGAAATACAGCTGAAAGATTGAAATGTTTTTATACACTAAATCTCTACTCCTATAAAGTGAAACTTACATGACTTATAGGTTTAAAAATATTATTTTTTAGCTCTTTCGTATTGTTTAGGCCAAGTGATTTCTGCTTCTAAATCATGTGCAAATGTCAATCCGAGGTTCGGATTACGCAATGATTCTCTCGCAAACAATACCAAATCTGCTTTTCCCGAGGCAATAATTTGCTCTGCTTGAGCAGCTTCAGTGATTAAGCCTACAGCACCCGTTGGGATTCCTGCTTCGTTTTTTATGCTTTCGGCAAAAGCAACTTGGTAATTTGGACCTAACGGAATTTGTTGATGCGAAACTGCTCCGCCGGATGAAACATCGATTAAGTCTACTCCCTTTTCTTTTAAAATTTTAGAAAGTTGAATGGATTCCTCCAAATTCCAACCACCTTCTGCCCAATCCGAAGCTGAAATTCGAACCAATAAAGGCAAATTTTCTGGCCATTCTGATTGCACTGCTTCAAGAACTTCTAGCGTTAAACGGATTCGGTTTTCGAAACTTCCTCCGTATTCATCGGTTCTAAAATTAGACAATGGCGACAAAAACTGGTGCATCAAATACCCGTGCGCCGCATGAATTTCCATAACCTGAAAACCTGCTTCGACCGCTCTTTTAGTAGCCGACTTGAAATCGGTAATTACTTTTTGAATGCCAATTTTATCTAATGCAAGAGGTGCATCTTCGTTTTCGTGATACGCCACAGCACTTGGTGCAACCGTGTTCCAACCGCCTTGCTCTATGGCTACTTTCCTGCCTCCGTTCCATGGTGATGCTGCGCTTGCTTTGCGACCGGCATGCGCCAACTGAATACCTGGAACCGAATTTTGACTGACAATAAAACGATTAATCTGTTGCAATTTCTCGATTTGCTCGTCCCTCCAAAGACCTAAATCTTCAGGAGAAATCCGACCTTCAGGAGAAACTGAAGTGGCTTCCTGAATAATCAATCCTGCGCCACCAATAGCACGACTGCCTAAGTGCACTAAATGCCAATCATTGGCAAAGCCATCAATAGCTGAATATTGACACATTGGAGAAATAGCAATTCTATTTTTTAGCGTGATGCTTTTTAAAGAAAGAGGGGAAAATAATTTTGAAGACATACAATTGATTTTAAAGTGAAGGTAACGAGAAATAGTTGTTATCCAAATGTAAAGTTAAGGGAGAGGGGTCAAATGAAAAAAATGAATTTATAATAATTAACAAACATTTAAAATGGTCTGGAACAATTATTGCAAAATATACAAATAGAAAACCTTACTTTTGTGGGTTAAAAAAACTAAATTAATAAGAGGATTAGATTGCTTCATTCCTCGCAATGACAAATAAATGGACATAGTTATCAAGCTTTCTCAATTTTTATTGAGCTTATCATTACTGATTATACTTCACGAATTAGGACATTTTATTCCTGCTAAACTGTTTAAAACTAGAGTCGAAAAATTCTATTTGTTTTTTGATGTTAAATATTCCCTTATCAAAAAGAAAATTGGCGAAACCGAGTACGGTATTGGTTGGTTGCCTCTTGGTGGGTACGTGAAAATCTCAGGTATGATTGACGAGAGCATGGACAAGGAACAAATGGCCTTGCCTCCTCAACCATGGGAATTTCGTTCTAAACCAGCTTGGCAACGTTTGATTATTATGTTGGGAGGCGTAACGGTAAATTTTATTTTGGCGTTTATTATCTATATCGGAATGGCATTCGTTTATGGTGACACCTATATAGCTAATGAAGATTTAAAAGATGGATTGCTAATCGAAAACAAAGCGTTGTTAAACGTTGGCTTCAAAACAGGAGACAAAATCGTTTCGGTAGATGGTGAAAAAATCGTAAAATTTGATAATGACCTGACCATGAAAGTGATCATGGCCAAAGAGGTTCTAATTGTACGAAATGGAACGGAACAAGCAATTAAAATGCCGAATGATTTTGTAGACCAATTGTCGAAACAAGAAAAAAGCATGTTGCTAGATATTAGAAGACCTTTTGTAATTGGAAATGTTGCTGATGAATCTAAAAATACTTTGTTACAACCAAAGGATATTGTAGTTGCGCTTGACGGACAACCAACAAAATATTTTGACCAAGCAAAAACTGTTCTGGAGAACAACAAAAACAAATCGATTACCGCTACTGTTTTAAGAGATCAAAAAGAAGTTCAAGTTCCTGTTGTTATTTCTAAAGATGGAAAGCTTGGCGTTCAACCCGGAGGTTTAGGTATGGAATCATTAGAAAAATTGGGTTACTATAAAATCAGTAAACAAGAATTCAGCCTACTAGAATCAATTCCAGTTGGTATCACAAAAGGAAAAGATCAATTAGTAGGATACGGAAAACAATTGAAAATGATTTTCAGTCCAAGTACGGGTGCTTACAAACAAGTGGGAGGTTTTAAAGCCATTTTTGATATTTTTCCAAAAACATGGAGCTGGGAAGTTTTTTGGAACATCACGGCATTGTTATCGATAATGCTTGGTGTAATGAATTTATTGCCTATTCCAGCACTTGATGGTGGTCACGTGATGTTTTTATTATACGAAATTGTTTCGGGCAAAAAACCTAGCGATAAATTCCTAGAGAACGCACAAATGGTTGGTTTTGTTTTACTTATCACACTATTACTATTTGCGAACGGAAACGACATTTACAAAGCAATCCTAGGTAAGTAAAAAAAAATAAAAAAAGTTTGCTTTTTGTTTGCATAAACCAAATGATAGCCTATCTTTGCACCGCTTTACAAGTGAAACAAACAGCACTAATAAGCAATTAAAAACGTTCATTCAATACTAGAATAAAGACATATAGTTTCCTTCTTAGCTCAGTTGGTTAGAGCATCTGACTGTTAATCAGAGGGTCCTTGGTTCGAGCCCAAGAGAGGGAGCTTTTTAAAACCTGATACGCAAGTATCGGGTTTTTTTGTGGCCTCTTTTGGCGTGAAGTTTACCCCGAATTTATTTCGGGAAGTCCAAGAGAGGGAGCTTTTTAAAAAGCCTTTACAGAGATGTAGAGGCTTTTTTGTTTTAAAACTCTTGTAACCCCAACCAATTCTACAACTTACGCGCGTAAGTACATTTAGTTTAAAAATAATAACACTTTACGGTTTCCCGTAAAATAATTTCCACAACCCTCCTTATGTTTGTCTCCTATTTAAGTAATTGGACTTGCTTGAACTATTTTGAACAACAACTTTTGTGGTATTTCAACAAAATTAGATTCGAAATAAAGTATTACTTTATGATTTTCCATTATTATAAATGGGGTTTTGGTTAACTATTTCGTAAAGTAAAAAAAAGACTATCGGGAACGGTAGTCTTTCTTGTTTGTAATGTATTCCTAACTCTAAATATAACAAGGAGCTATTTCTGTATTTCGTTACGCTCTTATTCCTATCCTTGTTTCTTCTTATGGCGTAAAGGAGCTCCCCAAAAATGGAAGTCGCTCCTTCTGCCAAGAAAAAATCCACGGCTACCTCATAAGGAGCTCCACTGCTAACTGGACTAAACACTAGTACTAAAATCACTTTAACGTACAGCAATACTAGCATTTTACTTTTTCAAAATCTTTCTCTAGCCAAAACTATTTGCTTTTTAGTGATGATTTAACCAATCGATACAACATCAACCTTGTGAAAAAAAGGTTCAATATCCTCATTATTTTGAGATTCTAAAAACTACAAATTAATTCTTATATTTGATAGCCAGTTAACTACCGTTTTTCTACTATACGGTGTTTATAACTGTAAATGACGAACCCCTTTGTAGGCTAAAATTTAATAACCAATAACCAATCTAATAAAAACTATGAACCAAACTTATTTTAAAAAAATTCACTTGAGTATCGTTCTTGCATTTTTCATAACGCTTTCTACCGGATTAAGTTATGGGCAAAAAAAGAATGTAAAAAGTAAAACCACTTCAAATTTTGTCTCAGATAGTCTCTTCAACGCTCTTAAATGGAGAAATATCGGGCCCTTTCGATCCGGAAGATCACTTGCTGTAGCAGGACATGCCAACCATCCTTTGACGTATTATTTTGGTTCAACAGGAGGTGGCGTTTGGAAAACAATTGATGGAGGGAATGAATGGTTTCCTATCTCTGATAGTATTTTTAAATCATCGGCTGTAGGTGCTATTACAGTAGCGCCATCTGATGCGAATGTGGTGTACGTAGGAATGGGCGAAGCGGATATGCGATCCAATATCTCTTTTGGTGATGGAATGTATAAATCTGTAAACGGCGGAAAAACGTGGTCTAAATCTGGCCTGGACAAAGCAGATGCAATCGCTAATATTGAAGTACACCCCAATGATGCCAATATTGTTTTTGTAGCTGCCATGGGGAATCCTTTTAAATCTAATCCGGAACGCGGTGTTTACCGCTCCAAAGACGGTGGCAACACCTGGCAATTAGTTCTTTCTAAAGATGAAAAAACGGGCGCCATGTGTGTTCGTATCGATCCTACCAATCCTAGAATTGTTTATGCAACACTGTGGGAAGGATATCGTAACGGTCATTCTATGTCATCAGGAGGAAAAGGATCTGGAATGTATAAATCGATCGACGGCGGTGATACTTGGAAATCGCTTAACGAGAAACCAGGAATGCCAGTTGGAATCCTAGGAAAAATGGGAATCGCTGTGTCTCCAGTAAATTCGAATCGCTTGTATGCTTTGATCGAAAACACAAAAGGTGGACTGTATCGGTCTGATGATGCGGGTGAGCACTGGGAATTGATTAATGAAGATAAAAATCTTTGGCAAAGACCATGGTATTACATGAATTTACAAACCGATCCTAAAAACGAAAATGGATTAATTGTATTAAATGTAGATGCATGGAAAACCAGTGATGGCGGTAAAAGCTTTAAAAAAATAAATGTCCGACATGGAGATACACATGATGTATGGATCAATCCTTTAAACCCAGAAAATTTTATCATCGGCGATGATGGTGGTGGCGAAGTGACCTTTAATGGTGGGGAAACCTTCACCGAATTAGACACGCCAACCGCTCAATTTTATCATGTATCAGTAGACAATGAATTCCCGTATAATATTTATGGTGCTCAGCAGGACAATTCTTCCATTCGTATCGCTTCTCGATCTAGCGGTTATGGCATAGGTCCTGAATCTTGGTACGCCGCTGCAGGTGGCGAAGCAGGATATATCGAAGCCGACCCAACGAATGCTGACATTACATACGGTGGCGAATACGATGGCCAATTGAGTTCTTTCAACAAAAAAACAGGTCAAGGAAAAGATATCTCTCCGTATCCAGAATCGAATATTGGGGCTCCTTCCAGTGCCAAAAAATACCGTTTTCAATGGACGTACCCAATTGTTTTTTCGCCTCACAACCCAAAAAGAATGTATGTTACTTCTCAGGTAGTACACGTAACAGAAAATCAAGGTCATTCATTTGAAATTATAAGTCCTGATTTATCCCGAAATGATCCTAAAACTACAGGAGAAACGGGCGGACCAATAACTAAGGATCAAACAGGAGCAGAAGTATACGCTACGATATTCACCCTCTCAGAATCACCGCTAGAAAAGGGAGTAATCTGGACAGGATCGGATGACGGTTTAGTGCATATCACTAAAAACGATGGGGCAAAATGGGAGAATATCTCGTTACCAACAACACTACTGCCTGACTTTTCTTTGATTAGTATGATTCACACTTCAGAACATGAAAAAGGAAAAGCATATTTAACAGCCAATAAATACATGTACGGCGATCGCACACCATATATGTTCAAAACGGTTGATTATGGAAAAAGTTGGACTAAAATAACCAATGGGATTCCATCTGATGAATATTGCAGAGTATTGCGTGAAGATCCAAACAAACCTGGATTATTGTTTGCTGGAACTGAGCGAGGCGTTTATGTTTCCTTTAACGACGGAGATTCTTGGCAAAAACTAAACTTGAATCTACCGTTAACGCCTATTAGAGATTTAAGAATTCAAAAAAGAGAAAAAGATTTAATTGTTGCTACGCATGGACGTGCTTTTTGGGTCTTAGATGATATTACGCCGCTTTATGAAATAAAAGACAAAACAGCAAAAGGTGACAAACACCTTTTCAAACCGCGTCCTGCTTATAGAATGCAAGGCGGACAAAGCGATGACATGAGTTCTGGAACTAATGCGCCAAATGGAGTAATTGTTCGTTACTTTTTCAAGAAGAAACCTTCATCTGAGATAAAATTACAGTTTCTGACACCAAAAGGAGATACGATAAATACCTACTCTTCCACTAAAGACTTAAAGGGTGCTCCCATGAAAGTTTCAAAGGAATTTTATCAAGATCCTAAAAAAGAGCAACCTGGTTTCATCACCGCAAAAGCAGGTATGAATTCATTTGTATGGAATATGCGCTATCCAAATGTAACTGCAGTTGACGGAACTAATGTAATGTGGGCAGGTTCTGGTGTTGGCGCAAAAGTAGTACCGGGATCTTATATTGTTCGGTTAATTGAAGACAAAACTATTATTGCAGAAGCAGCTGTTGAGATCAAACTTGATCCGCGAGTGACTGCGAGTGATGCTGATTTAAAAGAACAATTTGACTTGCATCAAAAAGTAAATAAAAAGATCAATGAGGCTCATATTGCGATTAACCAACTGAGGAAAATTCGCACACAAATTAATGGATATATAGCTACTGTAAAAGATACTGTGGCGGTTAATCAAATGAAAAAAATGACGAAATCGACTCTAGATAACTTGGATAAAATTGAGTCGACATTAATGCAGCCAAAAGCTAAAGCACCACAAGATGTATTAGCATACCCAATTCAATTAAACGATAAAATGGCTGGATTAGGATCCAATATTTCATCATCGGAATCAAAACCAACCCGAAATGCTTATGCAGTTTATGAAGATTTAGCTATGAAAATAGATGCCGAACTCCAGAAAATTAAAGAAATCGTGGATAACGATGTTAAGGAATTTAATGCCTTTGTAATGAAACAGCAAATTCCTGCGATTATTTTAGATAAGGAAAAAAAATAATTTCATCGTATTAATCCTGTCAGATGGAGCGCAGTCGAGATTTAATTTTTAATCTGGATTGCATACAAAAAGACAAGAATGCTTTATACAGCAACGCTGTAAAGTGGATTTTCAGAATAAAAAAAGGGTAGAAAATTTAGATTTTCTACCCTTTCTCTTTACCTATTTACTGTGTTTTCTGCGTTTTGGAATATTACATTTAACGATTATTACATTGGTTATTTTTAATATAGATGTGATTCATTCCCATTGAGAAGTGTCCATTTTTTTTCGCTATTGAGTTTAAAAGTCCCAATATGCTCCTTGTTCCATTCATTCGGTCCAATCAAAGAAAGAAAATTGATCCCTTCGGCGTCTCTGTACAAATGATAAATTTCGCCAATTACTGGTTCAAATGAAAATTTAGCACTGTATACTAATTCGTTCCATTCAAACTCCTCCATCAACTTTTGGTATTGCAGTTTCAGTTCGTTAAACTTAATTCCTAATTCTTTGTTTACATTATCTATCCCTCTACTTTTCCACGATACCAAATCATCCACCCGAATTACAGGCGCTCCTGCACTTGTAGCATAAGGCAAAACATTAGCATTATATCCCGCTTCAACTGAATAAACAACATTATCTGGTTTTTTATTTTCCATTTTATTCTATTTTAATTTCAGGCAAAAATTTACTTGTTTTAAAATTGCACCTTACCATTCGATTTTTAATAGTAATCCTGAATGTAACTATTTTGGCTTGAGCCAAAAAAAATGCAAACATCCAATATTCGCACTACACCTATTTTGTTTATAATTTTGACTGCAAAGTTAAACAAAAATATAAAATTATCTACAACTGTTCAATAGAAAAAGTGTTGTGGCACAGAAAACAAAACGAGTTAAATAATAAACGGTATAAATTAAGTTTTTGCATTTCAAGAAAGTAATAATGACAGAAGAAACAACAAGTTGCAATAGCGATTTAAAATAATTACTTTCTCTAAACAATTTTTAAATCAGTAATTAAAAAAGCATTTTTAAAAGGTGAAATTTCATTAAAGACTTATTTATGTTTACTATTTGTGTGATTTGTTAAACAAAACAGAAAGATATATGCCCATGAAAAAATTAATTGGTTTGTTTACATTATTATTTATTAGCTGTTTTACACATAATTGTAATTTCTAATCGTTTACTTCTTGGCTATTAAATCAAATGTTCTAATGGAATAATTTAAGCCTATTTTTCTTTTAACTACGATTTTAGTATCTTTATTATACATTTTGCATACTAAATAGTATTCCTATGAAAAAAACCACACTCATTTCTCTTTTAATTATAAATTTTCTAACCCTTAGTTGTGAGGCTCAGGTTAAACAAGACGACATTACAATAAAAGAAGAAGTAAAAAAGTACACCTTAGAAACCGTAGCATCAGATATTGCTATTCCGTGGGGAATGGCTTGGCTACCGGACGGCGCATTATTAGTTACTGAAAAAAGTGGTACACTTTATCATATTAAAAATGGCATTCAAACAACTGTAAAAAACATTCCGAAAGTATACACACGCGGTCAAGGTGGTTTGCTAGACATTGTGCTCCATCCCGATTATGCTAAAAATGGATGGATTTATATTACGTATGCTTCTGATGAAGGCGAAGGTACTGGTGGGAATACTAAATTGATTCGTGCCAAATTAGTTGATGGAGGTTTGACACAGATAGAATCACTTTACAAAGCGACGCCCAATACAACAAAAGGACAGCATTTTGGCTCCCGAATTGTTTTTGATAACGATGGTTATCTGTATTTCTCGATTGGAGAACGAGGAGAGCATTTTGTAAACCCACAAGACCTTAATCGCGATGGAGGAAAAATTTATCGCCTTAATGATGATGGTAGCATTCCTAAAGACAACCCTTTTGTAGGTCTTAACGGAGCCAAAGAAGCTATCTATACCTATGGAAATCGCAATCCACAGGGAATTGCAAAAAACCCAGCAACGGGAGCTATCTGGGCACATGAACATGGACCAAAAGGTGGTGATGAAATCAATATTATTAAAAAAGGAGCAAATTATGGATGGCCTGTGGTCACTTACGGAATTGATTATGACGATACCACCATTAGTACTGAAAAAACCAAACCTGGCATTGAAAACCCAGTATATTATTGGTTGCCTTCTATTGCACCCAGTGGTATGACCTTTGTTACGAGCGATAAATATCCCGAGTGGAAAGGACATTTACTAGTAGGTTCATTAAAATTTGAGTATCTAGAATTGGTTAAATTAAATGGAGATAAAATAATTGACAGACAAAAGATAGCAACTGATGTGGGTCGCGTGCGCAATGTAGCTCAAGGTCCAGATGGCTTCATTTACATGGGAGTTGAAGGAGAAGGAATCGTTAAAATTATACCCAACTAAATCATGATAACTACAAGATTATTTATAGGTACTGGAATCGTATTTTTAAGTTTTCTAGCTTTTGAAAATCAAATACAAAATCATAACTATATTTCATTGGGCAATAAAGCTTCAAAACATGTTACTGCACAACCACCTGGAAAAGAGATATACGCTGACTTTTGTATGCAATGTCATGGCGCTAATGGCAAAGGCAGTGGAAAAAGAATCCCGCCTCTTGATGGATCAGATTGGCTTAGTAAGAAAAGAAGTGAGAGTATTGTTGCAGTAAAATATGGACAGAGTGGCGAAATAACGGTCAATGGAATCAAGTATAAAAATGCCATGCCATCCATGGATCTCACTGACCAAGAAGTTGCAGATGTGATGAACTATGTAATGAGTTCGTGGAGCAACAAGCAAACAAAAATTGTTACAGCGAAAGAAGTTGCCAGCTTAAAAAAATAAAAATATATACAAAATACAGTTTTAAAAATAATACGTAACTGAAAATCCTACATAGTAATTTACAGGATTTCCTGGATAAAAATACCTTGGAGCAGCACTGCCAAAACCAACCGCATTTGGTAAAATGTTAGCCGCATATTTGCGGTCTAAAGCATTATTAATCCCTGTATGTAACTCAATCTGTAGCACTTTTGCTATTGCAAAAACATAACTGCTTTTAATGTCTAGCATCGCATACCTTTCGCTATATTTAGTATTGGCATCATTTAATGGAATCCTGCCCATGGTTCGGAAAGAGGTTTTCAAGCTAAAGCCATTTTTTGCAGTTAAATCCAATCCAAAATTAAATTGCGATTCAGGAACTCCAGTTAATTGATTGCCTGAATAGTCAGCAGTATCTTCTATAAATTCTTTAAATCTAAATGCATTCATTGCTCCTGAAAAATAGGATCCTAATTGAAATTGCGTATTGTCTAAAAATTTATAATTCAACAAAAATTCCACACCTGAATGCGAACTACTGCCTGCATTAATTCCTATAAATTGATCGTTAGCAGTGCGCCTTGCCACCAATAAATTAGAAATTTGAGTCGAATACAATGCTACTTCAGTATACATTTTATTTTTCAACCAATTTCCTTTAAAACCTAATTCAAAATTCCAACCCTTTTCAGGCTTCAAATTGGTATTTATTTGACCTTCTGGTGTCAGCGATTCGGCAACTGTAGGAACAGAAAATCCTTTACTAACCGAAGCATAAAGATTCTTACCGTTATCTAATTTATAAGACAAGCCTAGTCTCGGAGACCACACTGATCCAAAAGTATAGGGCTCTTTATTGGCTTGAGTACCTGCAAAAACATTTGCCAAAGTATAAGATGTGGTATTTAATGCCAATCCCGTTTCGATATGTGATTTTTGATTGAGCCAAAACTCCATTTGAATAAAAAAGTTACTGTAGTTTCTGTTTTGTTGAAAGGCACCGAACGTATCGCCTTGAATACTGCCTTGACCGGGTTGCGATTGATATAAATTTCGATACAGCGTGTACTCGTATTTTTCGGTTAATACCTCCGTCCCAAAACTCAATTCAAAGGGCAAAGCATACATTGTATCCTTGTAATTCACATTCGAACGAAATCCCAGCGACCTTGTATTATCTTCTAAAATATCAAAAGGCCTAGGTTCATATGCGTCTTTAAAATTTGAAAAAAGGTTGGCTTGCACCGACCACTTTTTTGAAAATCTATGCTCGTAACCCAATCCCAAAAGAAATTTATCATAGGATTCAAAACCCTGAGCTGCAGCCCAAGTACTAGCTGCTTTTTCTGGATTGTTTTTTAAATCAGTTTCATTGATAGAACTTGGAATAAAAGCCTTTAATCGCGTAAAAGTTCCTAAAAAAGATAAATTCCCTTTGCTGCTTAATTTTTGTCTACCATGCAAATTGACTGTTTTCCTTTTGTACGAACTATTGGCTCTAAATCCCTCTGTTTCTAAATCGGTGTAACTGCTGAACAAATTGGTTTTAGCATCACTATAACCTGCTGAAAGTCGTTGTTGTATTAATCCAAAACTACCCGAAGTGAGTGTCGATTTACCAAAAGATTCTTTCACAGGTGTTTCCTTAGAAAATAACTGAATCACACCGCCTAATCCCGATCCGAAACTAGTAGAATTTGGACCTTTTATTATTTCAATTTTTTCAATAGAAGCCAAATCAAGATCATCAAGTGTGGTTTCTCCATCACCAGTAGTAAGCGGAATCCCATCAAAATAAGCTTTTATTTTGGTGGTGCCAAATTGTGCTCTTGCACCAATACCTCGAATCGTTATCCTATTCGTATTCAACGCGCCTTGTTGCATGGTTACTCCTGGAATCCTATTCAAAACTGGCGTGAGTATAATACCATCGCTATTGTTGATATCTGCAATACTAATTACGGAAACAGCTGCTGCAGTGTTCTGAACTGTGTTTTTAATAGTCAAGCTGTTTAACGTAATAGCAGAAAGTGCAATAGTATCCTTTTGGGTTTGTCCAAAAACAATCGCTATACTAAAGAATAAATAGGATATGAAAAATGATTTTTTAAACAATTGCCTTTTATTTAATGCATTAAAATGGATTATAAAGTTACAGTTTTGTTGGTATAAAGCCCAATACAAAATCAAAATATGATGGAGCAGAAGCCATACCTCAAACATATAAATATACAATTATCTGCATCAAAATTCGTTTCAATATTAATTTTAAACTAAAAATGGAGCTTTAGTAACACAAAACCAGATTAGGTTAACTGTAAATTATATAAAAAATTAGGCTGTCGAATCACAATAAAAATAGATACCTTGCTTGCAAATAGGTTCCCATTTTAAAGAAAAAAAACGCATAAATATGAAAAAATCATTCCTTTCACTAGTAGCACTTTCGCTTTTACTTTTAATAATTTCTTGCAATAAAGGAAAAGCTGGAGACGGTAAAACGGGCGCTGAAAAATCAGATACCGCTACAACTACTACGACCGAAAAAATAAAACCCCTAACAATTGATACTGTTGATTTTAATAAAAGAATGGTGGCTCTTAGCAACAATGACACCACGGGTAGATGGCCTGTAAAAGCTCCTTATCCTTTAGCTGGAGCGTTGCTACCTTATAACAGAATCATTGCTTATTACGGGAATTTATATTCTACAAGAATGGGTATTTTAGGAGAACTTCCTCGAAAAGAAATGTTAGCAAAATTACAAGGCGAAGTAGCTAGTTGGCAAGCGGCTGACTCAACAACTAAAGCAATTCCTGCACTGCATTATATAGCAGTTACAGCACAAGGAGCTCCAGGAAAAAACAACATGCACCGCATGCGTATGCCACACAAACAAATAGACACCATTATTAGCTGGGCTAAACCGATCAATGCATTGGTTTTTTTAGACATTCAAGTGGGACACAGCAGTGTTAAAGCCGAAGTAGCTGAACTGGAAAAATACCTAGCCATGCCAAACGTACATTTAGGAATTGACCCTGAATTTTCGATGAAAAATGGAGAGCGTCCTGGGTCAAAAATTGGGCATTTTACCGCAGCTGATATTAATGATGCTATTACTATTTTAGCTGAAATAGTGCGTAAAAATAAATTAACTCCAAAAGTTTTAGTGGTACATCGTTTTACACAAGGAATGGTAAAAAACTATAAAGAAATTAAAACTGTTCCAGAAGTGCAAATTGTGATGGATATGGATGGTTTTGGAAGTAAAGTATTGAAAAAAGATTCTTATGTGAGCTATATTTATAGAGAGCCCGTGCAATTTGCAGGTTTTAAATTGTTCTATAAAAATGACAACAAAAAAAACTGGAAAATGTATAGCCCAGAAGAACTGGTAAAATTTACTCCAAAACCAATTTACATTCAGTACCAATAATTAAGTTATGAAAAATATTTTTTACTGTTTTTTTACTGCTTTAATTTTAATGGTTAGCTGCCAAAAAGAAACCCATAAAAAAACACCTGATGTTCCGGTTGCAGTTGCACCTGAAAAAAAAGTGACATTAAAAAAAGTAGCTAACGATGCTGCAACCATTCTTTCTAAAAAAGAAGTGCCTATTTTATGCTATCATAACATCCGGGACTTCAAACCAAGTGCAAGTGGAGATGTAAAAGTTTATACCGTAAAACCACCAGCTTTTGCTGAACAAATGAAAGCCTTAGCCGATGCTGGTTATCAAACTATACTGCCCGAACAATTGTATAATTATTTGGTGTTTGATGGTCCATTGCCGGCAAAACCAATCTTAATTACCTTTGATGATACTAGAGAAGAGCAATTTAGCATTGGCGCAGCCGAAATGAAAAAATATGGTTTTAAAGGCGTATTTTTTGTCATGACGGTCTCCATTAACCGTCCCGGATACATGAGCAAAGAGCAAATTAAGAGCCTATCCGACAGTGGAAATGTTGTTGCCGCACACACTTGGGATCACCATATGGTTACCAAATATAATGGTGACGACTGGCACTTACAATTGGTAAAACCCAAAGCAAAACTAGAAGAAATCATTGGTAAACCGATTTCAGATTTTGCCTATCCATTCGGACTGTGGAATACCGCTGCGATACCTGAAATAAAAAAGAGTAACTATAAAATGGGGTATATCTTAGCTACCAAAAGGGATACGACAGATCCCATTTACACCATTAGACGCATTATCGTTTCTGGAACTTGGTCTACTGAGGGCATGATGAAATCTATTAATTCCTCATTCAATAAATCAGAGTAATACTGTATAATTTCTCCTATCAAACACTATCGACTAAAAGTTTGCGATTTTAAATTTAAAAAAAGCCACAGATTAAATTGATTTTCTTAGATTAAAATCTAAGAATCATTTTAATCTGTAGCTAAATAAAGGTGCAGTTAAGAATTTTTATGTACAGATTATACCATTTTTAATAGCTTACTTCTACTTCTTTTTTTGAAATTTTTCGAAAATAAATACTGGTTGATCATAATTAATTGGCACCTCAGTAGTAAAAAAAACTAGTCCCAATACACTACTCTGCACTCCTGAACCTAATAGTAATTTGTCTTCTTTCATTAACAGAGCAATTGGCTTACTTAAACCTAGACCTCCGTACGATTTGTAATAATAAGCACCCAACAAAGTATCGCCAACTATTTTACCTCGTACATATCCTGAGTCTTTCATGGTTTTATGTCCATAAAATATTTCATATTTTCCCATAAAATAATTATCTCCCGTTGTGAGTGATAAGTAGGCTGTATCTCGTCCATTAATTGCTCTAAAAGAATGTTGTTTTTCTTCCACTTTTCTTTTGTTACAACCAATCATAAAGGTAATTAGCAGTAACATAATTAGGAGATTCCTTAACTTCACGATACTTTTTTGGGGATTTTTATATTGAGAATATCCATTGAATTTTTCATGTTAAGATTTCTTATTTGTTCTAGTCTGTTTACCAATAACACATGGTTTTTTGAAAAAGTATCTGTTGAAGTATTCGTCAAAAAATTATCCTAAAAGCCCAAACTATTTTAAAATATCTAACTCCTAGAAATAAATATCATTTTATACAGATCGTGTTTACTATTATAATCAATTTAAAAAAAGCACTATTACATTCCAAAGAATACGATAGTGCTTTTTTTTATGAAAATAATACTATTACCTTGGTGACAACCACCCTTCTGGATTGATTAAAGTTGAATTTTGAGAAATCATAAATTTCAAAACTGTTTTTCCGGAGTCACCATTGGTTCTTACTTTACCTATACTTTGTTTGATACTGACCTTATCGCCTTTACTTACAGATACTGAACTTAAATTTTGATATACCGTAAAATAATCACCATGCAGTATGGTAACGGCTTTGTTTACAGGTGAGACAATAATAACGCTAGTTACTTCTCCACCAAAAACAGCTCTTGCATTTGCTCCTTTGTCTGTGGTAATTTCTACACCACTATTATGAATTGTAATGGTGTTAAAGAGTGGATGGGTTTGATTTCCATAACCTAATGAAATAAATCCTTTTTCAACAGGGTAAGGTAATCTACCTCTATTCGCTTTAAAATTATCTGCAATAATTTTAGCCTCTGGCGTCAATTCAATTTTAGTAGATGAAACAGCTGCTCTTGAAACGGGTGCATTTGGATTAGCTTTCGCTTTTTCTAACGCCGCTTTTCTATTTGCCGCTGCAATCGCTTCCCGAATCAACTTGTTAATTTGCCTATCAATTGTTCGGTATTCTTGTTGTCTTTTTCTAATTTCTTGGGCAATCTTATTTTTATCTTTTTTAATTGTATTAACCAATTTCAACTGCTCTCTTTTTTCCTTTTCTAATGACAAACGTTCCTTTTCGTTTTCAGCGATCAGTTTTTGTTTGGCTGTTTTTTGTACGTTTAACTTTTGATTAAAATCAGCAAGTTTATCTGATTTGACTTTTATTTCCTCGCCTTGCATTTTTCGATACCCAGTATATTGCTTCATGTATTGTGCCCTTTTATAGGCCTGCAAAAAGTTTTCAGAGGACAATAAAAACATGGCTCTGCTTTCGGCGGAACGACTTTTATATGATTTTACGATCATTTCTGCGTAATCCTCCTTAAGTTCAGCCAACTCTTTCTTGAGTTTGTTAATCTGAACTTGGTTGATATACATGTCGTTTTTAAGCAATTTCGTTTGCTTCTCTGTGGTGGTGATTAATTTCTCTTTCAGCTTAATTTTAGTGCTTTGAATAACAACTACATTAACAGCTGATTTTTCTTTTTTCTTTACCGATTGTAGTAACTTTTCATTTTCACGAATTTCTTTTTGAATTTGAGCTTTGCGTTCTTCTAATTTTTCTTGTTGTGATTCTTGACTCCATACAAATGAAGTCATACAAATAAAAATTAGGGTAAGGAGAAATTTTGGCATGTTAAAAAAATATTTTGGCTAATTTACTTAATTAAAATTCTTTTGTACCCATTTGGCACACTATAAGGAAAAGAAAGTTCTTCATTGAACGAAACCGAGTTGTATTCCAAATTGATTTCGGTGTTTCCTTTTTTCTGGAAGGTGTTGATTAAAACACTTGTTGGCAATATCGCCTCATTGTAGACCTTATTATCCGGATAAGCCACTTTGATCATTCGCTCTTCGGTAGTTTGTGTAATTTCTTGTTTTTCGATTAAAAAAGTATCCGAATCCAAAAAGAATGATTTTTTGGTACTGTCATTTGAAATAGCATCCAATCGATAGGTTTTTTCTACTACTGATTCTGAATATTTTCCTTTAGTCAAATCATCAATAGCTTTGCCGAAAAGCATGTTCTGGATTTTAATATAATCCAAATCTGTTCCCAGCCATTGGCTCAAACTACTGAAATCCCCTTCAAAATAACTTCCATTTATTTTTTCATAATAATTGACAGACTTAGGTGTAATCAATGCTTTTGCCATCGTGATTCCGAGAAATCGAATGCTTACCAAAATTTGTTCGTCTTTCTTAATCCTAATTTCTGCTGTAACATTCTGAGTTTGCTTGTTGTCAGAATAGCGTGCACTAGACTTAATATATAATGTAGAAAACTGATTTTTATTGTTGTAATAATTTTCTATTATTTTTTTTGCTGACATTTCATTTGATGCTGCAACAGGTTCGTTACTAGCAGCTACAGCAACTGCTTTGGATTTACACGAAAGTACAAAAACAGAAAGTACAAGTACTAATGCTATTTTTTTCATTACTTTTTTTCTTTTAATAATTGATTGGCTTTGGTAAAAAACAAGTCTTTTTTCTTGAAATCTCCCAATCCGTTGTAGGTCTCTCCTAATTGAATATTGAAATTAATTTCTAATTCCCTATTCTCTACTACATAATCCATGCCCATTTCTAGAAAGTCTTTGGCTTTTTTATATTGCTTTAACTGATTGTTCGCTAGTCCGGCATAGTAATAAAACTGAGCTTGGGTTGGGAAACTTTCTACCAAAAGCATAGCGTTTGTAGCAACACTATCAAATTGTTTCAACTCTGTTTGCGCTTGCAGCAAAAGTAAATTCGTTTCAATATCATCTTGCGACCCAGTTTTCAAAGCTAGATTATAATATTTAATTGCCTTTTCCCATTGTTTTTTTACCTGAAAAAACTTCCCTATTTCCTTTGCGACTGCTACCGATTTATCAGTTTCAAAATAGCTAACGGCTTTCTCTAAATCAGCTGCGTATTGCGGATTTTTCTCTGTGAAAAGTAAAAATTCGTTTAAAATTCGGTGCTTGATTTTCGAATCAATTTTGGTACTTGCCAAAACAATATTCATCGCGTTTATTGTTTTTGGTCCATCATTAGCATCCAAATATTTTTTGAATAAAGTTACCTGTGCCCATTCTGAATTTGGGATTGCTTTTTCTAATTTTTGAACAATTTCAAATGCTTTTTTCTCTTCATCATTCTTAGAATACAAAAATATCAAGCTGATATAATTAGCCTCTTCTTGCGGATTTTTTTCAATCAACTGTTCCAGATTAGTAATTTCAGCATTCTGAAATTTCCCTACCGATAGAATCTGGCTTTTGTATAATTCTCTACGATCTGTTTTTCCGGAAGTTTCATTGAGTTCTTGAATTAAAGCCAACGCTTTGTCAAACTGGTTGGTTGCCATGTAAAGCGAAGTTAAATCCTCTTTGTACTTGGGGTCGAATTCAATCAGTTTATTAATGACTGTAATTCCTTGAGTGAAATTTTTAGTATCGTAACTCACATCATACATTCCAACCCAAAACCATTTATTTTTTGGATCTATTTGAGTAGCTTTTTCAAAAGAAGAATAGGCGCTTTTATATTCTTTTAATGCCAAGTAATTTTTTCCTAATTCATAATATACCGAGGCATCATCTGGCTTGAATTTATTGGCTTTTTCTAGCGCTGCTATTGCTTTGTCATAATTTTCAATTCCCTTTTGCATTAAGGATTCGAAAAAAAGTTCTTGAAACTGATCTGCATCCAGCTTAATATCTTCTGGTTCTGTTTGTGACCATAATAAAGCCGAATTGCATTGCAAAGCGAGTAGTAGTCCTATAAAAAGTCTTTTTTTCATTATTACTTTTGTTCTCCTTTCGGATGAGGATTATTCTAATACCGAGTAATCTCCAATACTGATACTGGTAAAATTGCCGTCAAAATTAACGTGATTTCCGATCATGGCATTATCGAGATTTGCATTTTTTATGTGAGTATGCGTTTGTATCAAACTGTTTTGTATGGTACTATTTACAACGTGACAACCGTTTCCTAAAGAAACATTTGGACCAACAGTGGCATTGATTAAAATGACATCTTTACCAATATAACAAGGTGGAATAATGGTTGAATTTTCTAATTTTACGGTATCATCTACTAAATGTATGCCGTCATTGTGCAAGAAACCTAGCATTCGTGAATTAGTTTCAACGGTGACATTTTTATTCCCACAATCCATCCATTCGTCTACCTTTCCTGGGACAAATTTCATGCCTTTGGCCATCATTTGCTTAATACCGTCATTGATTTGGTATTCGCCTCCATGGATAATATTGTTGTCTAGTACTAACTGCAATTCGTTTTTTAGTACTGCCACATCTTTAAAATAATAAATCCCAATGACAGCCAAATCTGAAACAAATGTTTCTGGTTTCTCAACCAATTCTACTATTTCATTTGCTTCGTTTAGTTTTACCACACCAAAAGCTTCTGGTTGATCTACTTGTTTGACCCAAATCACACTGTCGGCATTTTTATCTAAATCGAAATCAGCTCGAATCAACGTATCTGCATACGCAATTACTGCAGGTCCGCTCAATGAATCTTTGGCACACATAATGGCGTGACCGGTTCCTAGCGCTTCGTTTTGGTAGTATATCGTGCCTCTTGCGCCCAGTTTGTGAGCGATAGCTATTAATTCCTCCTCTACTTTACTACCAAAAGTTTCATGAATTATGAATGCTACTTCCTCAATTTCTTGATTCAATACGCCTGCAATATCCTCAACTAGGCGGTGTACAATTGGTTTTCCAGCAATAGGAATTAACGGTTTAGGAATGGATAATGTATGCGGGCGAAGGCGAGATCCGCGTCCAGCCATAGGAACAATTATTTTCATGTTTTTTTATTGAAAGATTAAACGATTGAAAAATTTAAAGATTATTGCAAATCTTTACATTTTTCAATCTTTAAATTATTAAATCTATTTCACTCCAGTACTACCAAAACCACCTTCACCTCTAGAAGTTTCAGTTAATTCCTGAACTTCTATCCATTCTGCGCGTTCGTGTTTTGCTATGATGAGTTGGGCAATGCGTTCTCCATTTTCGATTACAAACGGTTGGTTGGATAAATTTACTAAAATTACTCCTATTTCACCACGATAGTCGGCATCAATAGTTCCCGGAGAATTGAGCACTGTAATTCCATTTTTTGCAGCTAGTCCGCTTCGGGGTCTTACTTGCGCTTCATAACCAATAGGCAACTCTAAGAACAAGCCTGTTTTTACAATAGTTCTTTCTAACGATTTTAATGTTATTGGTTCAGAAATATTGGCACGTAAATCCATTCCTGCTGATGCTATGGTTTCATAGTTTGGCAAGGGATGTTGTGATTTGTTGATGATGTTTATTGTCATTTTTATTTATTATTTAAGAACAAGTATCAGCTTGTCTATTTATAGTATTTATGTTTTGGATTCTGGGTTCTAGCCGTGATGGAAGTGAAAAGCCTTTTTTATGAAATTGTATTTTTTCATGATTTGAAAGAGCGACCGCAGGAAGCTCCTTTTAAATCGTAGAAAAAAGCAATTTCAGGAAAAAGCTTGCAACGTACAGCGCGATTGGCTCCTTAAAATTATTTTACTTTGCTTTTCTTTTGATGATTTTAAGTACCATTTCTTTTTCGTTATGATAGATGAAATATAGAAAAATTCCAGATATTAGAATTCGTATTGTATAACTTTCTCTTACATAAGGAATATAAAATGAGATTGCTGAAAACAATATTGTAACTCCTAAATAAGTCATTATTTTATTGATATCGTATGGGATTGGATATTTCTTTTGTCCCATTTTATAGGAAATAATCATCATACTTCCGTAAGCAGCGATAGTTGCAATGGCTGAACCATAATAACTAATTTTCGGAATTAATAAGTAATTTAAAATTAATGTAACTGCAGCCCCAATTATAGAAATGTACGCTCCAATTTTAGTCTTATCAATCAATTTATACCATACCGATAAATTAGTATAAATTCCTAAGAAAAAGTTAGCAATAACAATTAACGGCACCACTTTTATAGCATCCCAATAACTTGGATTTGGCACCAATGGTTGTTTTAATAAATCGAGAAAAGCAATAACAAAAAAACAAATGAATGATCCAAAAATTACGAAATACTTAGTAATTGTTGCATACGTTTGTTGCGCATTTTCATTGCTTGCATGGCTAAAGAAAAAAGGTTCAATTCCCAAAGTATATGCTGTTCTAAACAAAACCATGAACATCCCAATTTTATAACATGCCGCATAAGCACCAATATCTTCCTTAGAAACATCAAGCCATTCTAATAAAATTTTATCAAAATGTTCATTGATTGCAAAGGCAATTCCAGCAACAAGAATAGGAAATCCGTACCGTATCATTTTTTTCCAAAGGATGAAATCAAAACTCCATTTTACTCTGAAATAATTTGGCGAAAGCACTAAAAAGGTTACTAAACTCGCTATTAAACTAGAAACAAAAATATATCCAACCTCAAAATTCACCAAATATATTGTACTAAAAAAACTTGATGGATTTGATTTTGCAAGTTTTGGCAAAAAATAAAGGAAAAACACATTCAATCCAAGGTTAATCAAGACGTTTCCTATTTTTATTATGGCATAGCTCATAGGTCTTTTTTCCGCACGAAGTTTTGAAAAAGGCACAATTACCAAAGCATCTAATGTTAATATCCAAATTGTGTATGTTACATATTGAACGTCAATATTTGACCAATCTGAAAGTGTTTTTCTATTGATTAATGCAATTCCCAAAAATGCAATAGACGTCCAAAAAAGTGAAATTGTAGTCGTAGAAACAACACTCTTTTTATTATCCTCACTATTGTAAAATCTAAAAAAAGCAGTCTCCATTCCGTAAGATAAAATTACGTTGAAGAAAACTAGCCATGCAAAAACTATGGAAACATCTGCAAATTCCTGCTTAGGTAATTTATCAACATAAAATGGGTTAAGTAAAAAGCTAATCATACGTGGTAAAACCGTCGCTAAACCATAGATTACTGTTTGCTTAAAAAGATTTTTGTATAAACTCAAAATATATGGCTTGAAAATTATAATTTGTATAAAACAAAAATAACTATTTCTTTGGTTTAATCACGTCTGGATAGGCAATCATTGGCTTTTCTTTGGGGTTATTTATTTTGAAAAAATAGCTTTTGCCGTGACTTTTATATTCCAATAGAGCTTCGGTAGATTTTAAATCAAATTTAGGCCTCCTAATAACAGGTGCTTGGTTGCCGTATTCTTTAAGTCTATCCTTATGCAAAATCAAATCTGGATTGGTAGGATTTGGAACTAAATGCGACACAAAAATACTTTCTGTTGTCTGTTCAAAATTGGCTTCCTGTTTCTGAAAATAGATTTTCGATAATTTAATATCTTGAGAAAGAGGTGCTTCAAATTCAATATAAAAATCTGTTCCGCTGTTTTTAGATTCTTTTCCGCCAATCCATTTCTGAAAATAAACTGATTTTATCTTTTGTGGGAATCTATTTTTTAAATCTTCTTTTGGAGCACAGTAAACCAGACTGACTATAATTAATAAAAAGAATACTATTCGTAATGAAGTCTTCATCTTTCAGCGATTTAGCTTAATCCCTCTTCGTTTAAAATCTTAAGAAAATGAAATCCTTTAGGTACGTATCCTTGATTGTAATAAAAACGGTGCGCAGTATAATTTCCAGTAAAAGCGTCTAAAACAATCATGGTACAACCGAGTTCTTTGGCTTTGGCATCAACATAATCCGTTAGCATTTTGCCTATTCCTTTTTTACGATGATCTGGATGTACAATAAAATTATCAATTTCTAAATACTTGCCAGACCAGAGTTTTGTTCCAGACCACAATCCGGAGAGTCCAACACATACATCACCTTCAAAAACAGCAATTTGCTTGTAGTTGTTTGGGATCATATCATCAAGATAGGTACTGTATTTCTCTAAACTAAAATTGGTATATAAATATTGCATTACTGGGTATTGCGCCAGCATTTCTTGTTTAGTCGTAAGTTCTTTGAGTTGTAGTTCCATATTAGATTTTAATAGTGTAAAATTAGAAAAAAAGGAATGAGATTGCCAGTTATGATGGGGTGAATTTTTCAGAAATCTAATCGGAATTTTTGAAGTAAAAAAGTAATATATATGGTGTAACATATAAAATCACAGCTTATAGCTTAAATTCATAGCTAAAATAATATTTGTTAAATATTTATTTCCAGATATTTAAAAATAAATATTCGTGGAATTCACGGAATTCCGACTACAAGTATTTGCATACACCACTATATAAAACTAGATTTAAATAAATTAATTTATGAGAAAATTGGCATCTTTTTTGAACGTAAGAAAACCAATCTCACCGTTTATGAAAAAATTATTAATCTAGTGGACTTGCTGTTGTCAACTGTTGGGTTTACACAAAGTAAAAGCATAAACAAAATAACTACTTTAAGAGTTAAAATTTAAACGAAAATCGGATTGTGTCCTTGAAACCAACTCAAAGAAAATACTTAAACAAAAATAAAGATACCCTTAACTAACAATAACCTTATGGAATTTTCAGTTAAAATTTTAATCCCATTTTTCTTTATACTGTTTTTGTCTTGCGAAAAAGATGAAGAAACTAATAAGGTGGTAGAACAATCTATTGATCTTCAAATTGAGAATGAAAAATTCAAAATCGTAAATGAATCATTTGTCGTCAATGAAAATTGTAACACTATTTTCGTTTCACTCATTTATGATAAGGGAAAAAACGAACCTCATTTTATTTTTGAATTGTCGATAACAAAAAAAGGGATCCTTAGAAAAGTAAGTTATACTAGATTTGGCGAAAGTACTAGTCCATTTGGCACTCCCGATTTTAACCTTAAAGGACTATTTACTGTTGACAACTTTGTTTACGACGAGTCAAGCAAAAATCTAAGTTTTAATTTTTCTGGAGAATTAGTAAAAGTTGAGACAAATACTCCCTTGTTAGACGTTCCTCAAAAAAGAAAAGAAATTAATGGAAAAATAATGTCTAAGAAAGTTAAGGCAACAACATGTACCAGTTTTATTAGTAATTTACATTTTGAAACAAATAATCTAACTTTTGCTACTAACTTCAACGCTGGATCACATGATCCTAATTTACCAGCAAACCAGTATAATTTTTGGTTTTTTTCAGATAACGGATACCGAGCCATTATTAAATCGAAAGTAGATTTATGGAATCTGGATAAAGGAACCTATACTTTTGACCAAAACACCTTAGAGAATAGAATTGATCTAGAGCAATACATTGGGATTTTTAGAGCTTCTCAACTATTATGGATTCGTCCCCAAGATTGGAAAAAATTCCAAACATCAGGGAGTTACACCATTATAGAACACGTTATCATTAACGGTCTAAAAGTAACTAGAGGAGAATTGGACTTACAGGTTTATGATAATGGACAACTCTTGCATGCTATTACTAAAGGAACTTTTGAAGTAACTGGATTCTAGCAGCATTCTTAGTCTTAAAAACTTAACAAGGGTTTGACTTTATAGTTTAACCCTTTTGTTTTTATAGAGTTTCTAAAGTTTCCATCAACTTTCAAAAAGGTATTATCGTTTCTTTTTACTAACTTTCTCAGCGAGTTGCATCGCATTATAGACATTTAAGACCTTCCCTGATTTAGAGAGTTCAGAAAATTTAGCTTTTTTACCCTCACCACCAGGGATCAAAACCTCCATATCATAAGCCGTTCCTGATTCTAGAATAATTTGTTTCACTTCCTTAGCGCTAAGTTTAGGATAATACGACCAAATCAAAGCTGCCGTTCCAGAAACCATAGGTGCAGAGAATGAAGTCCCTGAATCATACCCATAACTATTACCTGCGGTTGTGGTATAAATTCTATCTCCAGGAGCAAACAAATCTACATTATTCTTACCGTAATTTGAATAAGAGGCCACAAAAGTACTGTCTGGTATTGCAGTAGTGGCGCCTACATTGATAAAATTATCTACGACTTCGCCTGAATTTTCATAATCCACATCATTTGGATAATATGGGTTTTCATCTACATTAAAACTATTATTTCCTGCGCTATGCACCAGTAATACATTATGTTGTTCAGCATATTTAAAAGCTTCCTTCACCCATTCTTTATTCAACGAGAATTCTTTACCAAAGGACATATTAATTACTTTTGTACCGTTGTCAACCGCATAACGAATTGCCATTGCAATATCTTTATCGTGTTCATCTCCCGATGGAGAAATACTCAAAGGCATTATTTTAACATTACTTGTTATTCCTTTAACTCCAATTCCGTTGTATTGATTGGCTGCTATTATACCTGAAACTTTGGTGCTATGATTATCAATTGTTCTACCTGATAAATTAGAACTAACATTGTTAGTACCATATAATGTGTCAAAAACGTGATCATTCAAATCAAAAAAGTACCTTTCATTGTATGATACATTTAAATTTCTATTAACAATAGAATCTATTTCTTCTTCGTTGCGCTTTATATCATCTATATTGAATTGTTTTTGCTCATAAGAAGCCATTAGAATTTCAATCAATGCTGCTAAATCTTTGTCATTATCATCCCGTCTCTGCATGTAAGACTTATCATTAATTTTACGCTTTTTGTACATACTATCCAATTGTTGATAGGCGTAATTCTCTTTTGGAAAGTACTTTTTAAGACTATCTTTAGCGATTGGAAACTTTATAACATCTGCCTTTAATGATTTTAACCAATTCTGGTAATACCTTTTTTCTTGATCTAGTTTTTTATTTGCTCTAATGTATTCTTTATAATTATTCAAGTCTTTACCTAATACTTCTGATTTTTTGATACTTTTGAATTGTTTTTCATACTCTCTTACTATGCGAACAAATTCAAAATTAGACCATACAGTACTACCTCTTTTTGTCCCTATAAAATTCCAACCATTTACATCATCAATAAATCCATTGCCATCATCGTCTATGCCGTTATTTGCAATTTCTTTTGTGTTGATCCATATTTGATTTTCTAAATCCTCGTGTTTTAAATCAATTTTAGTATCAATAACTGCAACAATCATTTCATTAGTTTTTGGTATTCTTTTATTTTGTTTATACCATTTGTCTAAGGAAATACCTGGTAGGCCGTCTTGAAAGTAATCTTTCTGAAACCAATTATTTAATGAACTATCCTGCTTTATGGTGAATAAATTACTGCTTGTCGTGTTCTCTTGAGAAAAACAGCTTACAATATTTGCAATAATAACAAAACAAGTAAAATAATAAAGCGGCAATAATTTCATAATTAAGGTAATTTTAATGGTTCAAATGTATTAAAGTTGAACGATTCCTGTAAATAGAAATATAAAGTTGTTACTGGAATTCCGCGAATTACGATACCTAAAATTCTATTTACTTATTTTAAGACTGTTAACTAGCTCTAGTTTTACTCAACTCTTTGATAAAAAAGCTAGGCTTGATTTTATACTTTTTATAAAAAGCAGCCGAAAAGGCTTCTGCCGAATTAAAACCAAACTCACTTGCTAATGAAGCTATGGTATAATTTTGCAAAATAGGTTGTACTTGCATTTGCAAAACTGCTTCATTTACCCGGAGCTCATTGATGTATTGTACAAACGTTTTTCCTTTTTGTTCATTAATAACTTTAGACAAATATTTAGTATTGGTGTTCAACTCCAAAGCCAGTTTCTGAATAGAAATTGTGTTTTCTATAAAGCCTTTATTGTTTTCAAATACTGTTAATTTCTCCAGTAATTCAAGTATTATTTCGTCTGATAAACTTTGTTGTACTTGGCTTTCTTTAGCATCAGATGTGGTTTGATGTGTTTTTAAAATAGTACTATTTTCTTCAATAGATATGGTTGGTTTCAGAATTGCTTCAAATCGATTTTGGTGTTGTTTTTTTAAGTAAAATTGGTAACCAATCAGACCAGCAACGCCCACAACTAAAACTACAATCCATATATAAGAAGCAGACTGCTTTTTTTCCATTGATTTTATTAAGGCTTCTTTCTCTGCAAATAAGTGCGGGGTGTCATACTCATCACGCAAAACTTTACTCAGGTGTTTGTAATTTTTTTGCAGCACACTATCAATTTCCATGTAGGTTGTTAAGTATTTCAACTGCTTTTCTTTGTCTCCGATTTGTTTGTAGTACTCAATTAAATAGGAATAGCCTCCTACAAATTCTGGTGTGATTTTTTTTCTAATACGGTACATAGAATCCACTTTAATAAAATTTTGCACTGCACGTGATTTATAATCTAATCCTGCATACGATCTGCCCAGATAAAAATAAGATGCTAAAACATTTCCTGTATTTTTTACTTTGATTAAACCAGGTAATGCTTTATTGATACTATCTAGAGCAGCTCTAAAATTTCTTTTATCTACTTGATTGGCTCCTTCATTCAAAATAAACATCAGCTGAAATTCTTTATTTTTAGTGATCGTAGCTTCTTTGTAACCTAACTTATTATAAAAAGTAGTAGAATCTGAATGCTTTAAAGCCTTGTGGCAATCTGCTAATCCAAATATGGTGTTTTGGTAATAATAAGAGTAGTAATCCCCTCGATAGTCTTTCGTTTTGTAATATTTATAGTTTTCATGGTACAATTGTAAGGCTTCCTCTACCTCTCCCATTTCCTCTGATTTTGTAGTTCCGATATAGTCACGAACCATATAATAATAATCAATGTTAGTTTTCAAAGCCACTTTTTCAGCCAAGTTAAAATTAACTAGTGCTTCATCGAACTTTCTTTGCTTGACTAATAAATCTGCTTTTTCACAATAAGCTGCAGCAGGAAAAAATTTATTCGGTTCTATTTTTGAATATTTTATTACACTATCAAAATATTGAATGGCTTTGAGCGGTTGATCTTGATGATAAAGAATGGCGTATAAATAATAGCCTCTAGCTTTTCGAATTGCTTTGTTCTCTTTTGCAGCTTTAGTAATATAGACCTTAGCCCATGCTAATTGTTTTTTAACACTTCCTTCGTCTTTAAAATAATTATTATCAATAGTGTTGTACGACAATGAAGACTTATCATACACCGTTTGCGACCATAAAAAGAAAGGAAACAGCGCCGTAAGAACTATTTTTAAAAACTGCTGGTTAGTCATTGTTATTTGGTTTTATACAAAAGTACATTATGCAAATTAAAGTGCAGTAAAAAACTACATTTATAAGTTATTTGTATTGTATTGATTTTTAATATTTTAAAAATACATCTTGTCGGAATTCCGTGAATTCCGATAACAAGTATTTGCACATCGTCAACAACAATCCTAGTTTTGACCTCAGAAATGAAAAGCATTAAAAAATAAAGCAATAGTCAAAAAATATAAGCTTTATCAAAAAAAGGGAATAATTCAGCTGGTAGGTAACCCTTAAAAAAAATACAGAGCAAGGAGTTTATAAAGCTACGATCTCCATTAAAAAATGAGCATAAAAGTTCTCGAGAAACTTTTTTAAAAAAAGAATGTCCCGTCCTGAAATAGCGATACACAATAAGTATCCTAATGGAAAAACATGAAGAAACACACTATGTGAAGCGGACTCAAAAAGATTATTCAATGTCTTTTAAATTACAAATTGTTCAAGAAATTGAACGAGGACAACTAACAGTTACAGAATCCACAAAGACTTATGGCATTCAAAATAGATCAACTGTTGTTAAATGGCTTAGAAAATTCGGTAACTTTGATTGGGAAAACCAAACACCATTTACTATGTCAAAGTCGCCAGAACAAAAGATAATGGAACTTGAAGCCAAAGTAAAACTTCTAGAGAAACAGAAGTCTTTTTTGGAACGACAGGCCTTTGTTGCAGATAAAAAAGTAATCATTTTTGATATGATGATTGATATTGCTGAAGAAGAATATAAAATTGACATACGAAAAAACTCTCCACCCGAACAATCGACCATTTTAAACAAGAAGAACAACAAACAATAATGTTCGCCTGTAATTTGTTCGGGATAGACAGACAGGTTTATTATCGAAGGATTAAAAGAAAAATAAATAAGGAAGCCAAAGCAATTGAAGTAGTTTCAATGATTCATCAAGTTAGGCAATCAATGCCTAGACTTGGTGGTAAGAAATCATATCACATATTAATGGATGATCTTAAATCAATGAAAATTGGAAGAGATAAATTATTTGATATACTCAGAGCTAATCATTTATTGATACAGCCAAAACGTTGTTATCATGTAACCACTAATTCTCATCATCGATTTAGAAAACATAAAAACCTAATTCTTGATTTAGAAATAAATAGGCCTAATCAAGTTTGGGTATCAGACATAACATACATCGGAAAACGAGAAAAACCATGTTATTTAAGCATCGTTACAGATGCATATTCTAAGAAAATTATGGGGTATTACGTTGCTGACAACATGAATACAGAGAGCAGTGTTAAGGCTCTCAATATGGCTATAAAACAAAGAAAGGGTAAAGAAACACCATTGATTCATCATTCAGACAGAGGATTACAATATTGTGCGAATGATTACCAAAACACACTAAATAAAAACGGAATACTACCAAGTATGACACAAAACTCTGACCCATATGAAAATGCAGTAGCGGAAAGAATAAATGGAATATTAAAACAGGAATTCATGATTGATAAATACAACCTAGATTTAAAAATCATGAAACAAATTGTAAAAGAATCAATCAGTATATACAATGAATTAAGACCTCATTATTCTAATTTCATGCTGACTCCAAACAAAATGCATATACAAAGTCAAATTAAAATGAGGACATATAAAACAAAAAACACTTGCAAAAACGTTTTTGCAAGTGTTTAATTAAATATTTTTATCTAATAATCTGTATCGGTTATTCAGGACAAGACAGAATTTTAAAAATGAAAAAAAATGAATTTACAACCATTTTTAGATCAACTAAATAGTGCAAAAGTAAAAACTATAAAAGAACCAACTTTCACTGCACTTTTTGTGCTTATTTCTGCATCAGTTGAGATAATTTCTGATTGGGCCAATTTTATGGCTGGACTAATGGGAACAATACCTAACAATCACTAAAAAATGAAACTCCCCAAAACTTTTATTTATTCTTTGGAATTTTCTTTACCATAAACTTAGTTTATTCCTTAATTGAAATAAGAGACACCTACGAATTATTCTCTTTCCCAGTAAATATTTGGGTATACAGAGGCTATAGATTGTTTATTGCTGTAGTGTTTATAAAGCTATTTTTTAAAATGAGAGCCAACGATTTGACAAAACTAAATCGATAAAATTAAGTTCTGACCTCAAGAACCTGCTACCTACAAAATTTATTTAAAAAGTCTATCTTTTCAGTTACTACTAGTATACTGAAGTTTAAAAGACCACAACTAATGAAATACTTCATTACTCAAACGTTACAAAATACAATTCTCATTGTGCTCATTTTAATGATACGAAATTTATTTAAAGATGAAAAAAACATCGACATCTACAAACTATTGGACTTAGAACACATCTTTCTAATTCTCTTTTTTTCAGTAGCACTAGCAAGCTATGAAACATTCAAAAAGAAGCAATCAGACTCAAAAAAAGAACTGCATCCATAAACTTCATTTTAAGTCTATCCTAAATGAATAATACAGACTTTGTAGTTAAATTAAATCTTTTACATTAAAATTCATACGGAAATAATTCATTTTACATATCTCACTAATCATAATAAAATGGCTTACGACTAATAATTAAAATACAGTAAAAACAGAAAATTAAAATGATCACACTGATACTTAAAATAATCATAAAATACTTGGAAATAATAGTGAATTTTATTGCAGATGCTTTAGGCTGACGATAAATTTAGCTTAGTATTTACAAAACATTTAATAGTGATTTCAGTATAAAAATATGAAAAAATACATGTACTTTTCGGTATGCTTTGCATTATTCTCTGCACCATCTTACGCCCAAAAAAAAGGTAAAATAGCCTTACCTGGAATAGAAAAAGCAGTAAATACATGTCCCTGGCAAAAAAGCAAAACAAAACAAATATCTTGGTTAGAGGCCATAGATAAAAAACAAATTGACTCTATAATGGGAACGTACCAGATCAAAGCAAGCACAAAAAAACCAATTAAAAAAAAATAGGAGTTAAGAACATAAAAAAAGAGCCAACAGGTGTTGGCTCTTAGAATATATTTTGAAAAATACTATATTATCCATTCAACGCCTCAGCACCACCAACAATCTCTAAGATTTCGTTAGTAATCGAAGCTTGACGTGCTTTGTTGTACGTTAATTTCAATTGATTTCTTAATTCTGTTGCGTTATCTGTTGCTTTATGCATAGCAGTCATACGAGCGCCGTGCTCTGATGCAAATGAATCACGAATACCTTTATACAATTGTGTTTTTAATGATTTTGGAATCAAAGTCAACACGATTTCTTCTTTTGAAGGTTCAAAAATATAATCTCCTGTTGAAGCAGGTAGATCAGATTTTATAGGTGCCAATGGTAAAAATTGCTCCGTTTGAACGATTTGCGTTGCAGCATTTTTAAATTGGTTGTAGATCAACTCAATTTTATCATAGTCACCAGAAACGAATTTATCCGTTAACAAATCAGCAATTTTCGCTACATTGTCAAAAGTAAGATCATCAAAAACAGTACTATGATTTGCAACTACAGACAGCGTTTTGCTTAAAACATCATTTCCTTTTTTACCTATGGCAAAAACATCTACTTGTTTTCCTGCATAAAACTCAGCACGGTTTTTAGCTTCTTTTATGGCATTTGTATTAAAAGCTCCAGCTAAACCTCTATTAGAAGTTACTACAACTAATAATACCTTTTTAATATCACGTTGTGTGGTATATTCTCCTCCTGCATCACCTTCAAGGGTAGCAGAAAGATTTTGCAATAATTCCGTTAATTTTTCGGCATAAGGGCGCATTGCTGTGATCGCATCTTGTGCTTTCTTTAGCTTTGCTGCAGAAACCATTTTCATTGCCGATGTAATTTGCATCGTTGATGAAACGGAAGTAATTCTATTACGGATTTCCTTTAAATTTGCCATTTTATGTATAGTGAAGAGTGAGTCGTGAAAAGTGAATAGTCAAAACTACTCACTTTTCACTTTTCCCTAAATTAGTTATATTTTGCTGATAATTCTTTTGCAACAGTTTCAATTACATCTGTAATTTCGTCTGTTAATTTTCCTGCTTTCAACGCATCAAGAGTAGCTCTGTGTTTGTTGTTCAAGAATTCTAAGAAATCTTTCTCAAATTCTCTAACTTTATTCACAGGAACATTTCTCAATAAGTTTTTAGAACCAGCATAGATAATTGCTACTTGATCTTCAACAGTATACGGATCATTCAAACCTTGTTTCAAGATCTCAACGTTTCTTTTTCCTTTTTCAATTACATTTAAAGTTACTGCATCTAAATCAGAACCAAATTTAGCAAACGCTTCCAATTCGCGGAATTGTGCTTGATCCAGTTTCAAAGTACCTGCTACTTTTTTCATTGATTTAATTTGTGCATTACCTCCAACACGAGATACCGAGATACCTACGTTAATCGCTGGACGAACCCCAGAGTTAAACAAATCTCCATCCAAGAAAATTTGACCATCTGTAATCGAAATTACGTTTGTTGGGATGTATGCAGAAACGTCACCAGCTTGAGTTTCAATAATTGGTAAAGCAGTCAATGAACCACCACCTTTTACAATAGATTTCAATGAATCTGGTAAATCGTTCATGTCTTTAGCAATTCCATCATCTGCAATTACTTTACAAGCACGCTCTAATAATCTACTGTGTAAGTAGAAAACGTCTCCAGGATAAGCTTCACGTCCCGGTGGTCTTCTTAATAAAAGAGAAACTTCACGGTAGGCAACAGCTTGTTTAGATAAATCATCATAAACAATTAAAGCTGGACGACCTGAATCTCTAAAATATTCTCCAATTGCAGCACCTGCGAAAGGAGCATATACTTGCATTGGAGCTGGATCAGAAGCATTAGCAGCAACAATAATGGTGTATGCCATTGCTCCTTTTTCTTCTAACATTTTAGCAATTCCTGCTACAGTTGACGCTTTTTGTCCAATTGCAACATATATACAGAAAACTGGTTTCCCAGCATCATAAAATTCTTTTTGATTTAAGATCGTATCGATACAAACAGTTGATTTACCTGTTTGACGGTCACCAATAACTAGCTCACGTTGTCCACGACCTACTGGAATCATAGCATCTACTGCTTTAATACCGGTTTGTAATGGCTCAGTAACGGGCTGACGGAAGATAACTCCAGGAGCTTTTCTTTCTAAAGGCATCTCGTATAAATCTCCACCAATTGGTCCTTTTCCATCAATTGGAAAACCAAGAGTGTTTACTACACGACCTACCATTTGTTCTCCTACTTTAAGAGAAGCAATACGTTGTGTTCTTTTTGCAGTTGAACCTTCTTTGATTCCTGTAGATGGTCCTAAAAGTACCACACCAACATTATCTTCTTCAAGATTCAAAACAATAGCTTCTAAACCATTGTCAAACTCTACTAACTCTCCATATTGAACGTTAGAAAGCCCGTAAATACGAGCAATACCATCTCCAACTTGAAGTACGGTTCCTACTTCCTCTAGTGTAGCACCAGATTCAAAACCTTCTACTTGCTTTCTTAATATTGCTGAAATTTCAGCAGGTTTAATTTCCGCCATCTTATTTTATGATTTAAACACTTAAATGTGCAATAAACTAATTACTTAACTCTCTTTTTAATACTTGTAATCTGTTGGCTACTGAAGCATTGTATTGCTTGTCTCCTATTCTTAGGATAAATCCACCTATGATGGAAGCATCTACTATATTTTCTATTGTGATTTTTTTATCCGAAAGGGTTGCAATTTTAGCCAAAACTTGTGCTTCTAATGCTGCATCCATAGGGATTGCTGTAGTAACTTGAGCTACTTCAACACCATTCATAATGTCAGATAATTTACTGTACTCTACCGCAATTGCTTCTAGAATTTCGAATCTTTTGTTTTCGAATAACAAATGAAACAATCCTTGCGTTACGCCATTGATACCTGCAAAAACTTCTAACAGTGCTTGCTCTTTTACTTCGACTTTAGTAGTTGGATTTTGAATAAAAGTACTCAATTCCAAATTACCATTTATCGTTGAAGCTATAGTTTTCATATCGTTATTTACAACTTCGGCAACACCTTTTGAGTTTGCTAAGTCTAGAATTGCTTTTGCATAACGAATTGCTGCTCTTGTACTTGCCATAATTGTTAGTTTAACTTTACGTCACCTAACATTTTCTCAACTAATTTAGTTTGAGCTTCTTTGTTAGATAATTCGTCTTTCAATATTTTTTCTGCAATGCTCAATGATAAAGTTGAAACTTGTAATTTCAATTCTGCCATTGCTGCATTTTTTTCGCTTTCAATTGCTGCTTTAGCTTGCTCAATCATTTTTAATCCTTGAACTTGCGCTTCATTTTTAGCATCAGCAACCATTTTTTCTTTCATTTCACGAGCTTCTTTAAGCATGTTGTCACGCTCTAATCTTGCTTCTTGTAAAATACGTTGGTTGTCAGCTTGAAGATTTTGCATTTCATTTCTAGCATTTTCAGCAGAAAGTAATGCGTTTTTAATTCCTTCTTCTCTATCATTAACGGCATCAAGAATTGGTTTCCAAGCGAATTTTTTTAATAAAAAGATCAATCCAACAAATATTACTATCTGCCAAATCAATAAACCAAACGAAAAATCATTTATTAACTTATCCATTATATCGAATTATAAATTTTAAAGTATGAATTGCTATTAATCGCAATTTGTAATGTTTTAATTTTAAAAACAATAGTCACAACCAACCGTTGCAACTATTGCTTTCTTAGTTTTAATTAAGCGAATAAAGCCGCGAAACCAATACCTTCAATAAGGGCAGCTGCAATAAGCATAGCTGTTTGGATTTTTCCTGAAGCTTCTGGCTGACGAGCAATAGCGTCCATTGCTGAACCACCAATTCTACCAATACCTAAACCTGCTCCAATAACAATCAATCCTGATCCTACAATTTCTGGAATTTGCATAATATATATATTAAAAATTAAACATTTGTTTTTGGCTTTATGCTTTCGGCGTTAAGCTTTATGCTTTGCAGCTTATTGCCTATACCTTATTGCTTAAAGCAATTTAATGGTGAGCTTCGTCGTGATGATGCTCTTCATTACCTGCTCCAAAATAAAGTGCAGATAACATGGTGAAAATATACGCTTGTAAAAAAGCAACTAATATTTCAAGAATAGAAAGTACAAAAGCCAACCCAAATGAAAGCGTACTTCCAATCCAGCTTTTGAAGATAAACATTAAACCAATAATACTCATTAATACCACGTGACCAGCCACCATGTTTGCATACAAACGTATCATTAATGAAAATGGTTTGATGATTGTTCCCAATAATTCAATTGGTGCCAAAATAAATTTCATCGGTACTGGTACGCCTGGCATCCAGAAAATGTGTCCCCAGTAATTTTTGTTGGCCGTTAAGGTCGTAATCAAATAAGTCAAGATCGCCAACGAAGCAGTAATAGTAAAATTACCTGTTACATTAAAACCAAACGGTGTAAGACCAAGAATATTTAAAAACAAGATGAAGAAAAATATAGTTAACAAGTAACTCATGTATTTTTTATAATTCTTTTCACCAATATTTGGAATTGCAATTTCATCTCTCACATAAAGCACTAGTGGTTCAAAAAAACGACCGGCACCTGATGCAATTCCTTTATTTTTTCCGTAAGATTTTGCAAGACCAGTAAATAATAGAAACATTAAAAGCGCTATTAACAAAATACCAACAACACTTTTAGTAATTGATAAATCTAAAGGTCTAACATTTGTTGGATGACCGTGCTCCTCTGTTAAAGCACCAGAATCATCTGTTTTGTATATTTTTTCGTGGTACAAAACATAGTAGTTTCCATTGTGTTCTGCAACTTCTTCACCGTGATGAAATTTTGAAGATGAAAATACCTGTATACCATTATCCCAAAGAATAATTGGTAATGAAAAACCATAATGCGCGCCAGTCTCTTCATTCGCCGAAACTGTAAAATCATGCGCATCTAAAAGGTGATGATTAATAAATTCCTTAATTTTAGATTTTACATCTGTTGGTTCAGCATGAGCTCCTTCGGCTGCCTCATGGGCAACTTCTGTTTTTACTTTTACAGTATCCTGTTCTGGATTTGCAAAACTAATTAAAGGAAGACACGCTACTAAAGTCGCTAATATAAATCTAAGTGGTTTGTTTGAAATCACCATAACAGTTAATTATCTTAATTTATTACGTTTCTGAAATTTGGTGCAAATGTACATCTTTTATTAATATTCAAAAGAATATAAAAATTTATTTTTGGCAGATTTACACCTTGAATTCGATATTTATTGCTTTTCGTTTAGTATCCGTATCGTTAAAACAGTTTCAATTGCTAAAAAGAGAATAAACATCATAAAAAAATTCTTTTTCTCTATTGCATTGTTTTCAGTGGCAATCTGCAATATAGGCTTTAAAATCAGATAACAAACAATCATTTTAATGCTTGTACTCAAAAGAAATGACATCCCTACATTATCAAAACTGCGCTCCTTGACTTTTAGCAACACAACAAATACTATGATCGACAAAACTAGAAATACTACATAAAGTGTCTCTATCGAATAATAAAAAGCAGCATCATTAATACCTAGTAGATAAAAAGCAATGCGGTGCAGCACATAAGCCAACCCTACAAGTGTAAATAATGACAAAAGCGGTTTGTAATTTTTTATATTCATTTTTATATTTTTTGCCGTAACGGCATAAAGGCGCAACATCATTTCTACTACTAAAGCATCGCAACGTTTGCAGCTGTTGTTTTGATGTTTATTAAAAGAAATTACTGCGTTTTATTCATTTCATTTACCTGACGAATCACATTGTACAAAGCCAAGGCCACGCCTACTAAAACTAAAATTTTATTGTAATATACTCTAGGATGGGGATGATTTTCATCTAACCAATTTCCGAGATAGGAAAACGCAAAGATAATGGCTCCCATCTGAATCGGAATGTTAATCAGCGCTAACCATTTATTCGCTCTTTTTTTCGGGTTGTTGTCCATCGTTTGGGATGCTGTTTTTTATATTATTCATGGTACACGAAGCACTAAAATCGGCACCTGGCTCCACTGAAAGTTTGCCTACCTTAACGGATCCTTGAATGCTGGCTTTTGATTTTATACTGAGTAACTCAGCAACCTCAATTGTTCCTTCAAATTTGCCTTCAATATCAGCGTTCTTGCATACAATATCGCCCACAACACTTCCGGCTGGACCAATTACAATTTTTCCGGCTGACTGAAAATTACCAATTAATTTTCCGTCTAATCTAAAATCAGCTTGTGAAATAATATCACCTTTTATAGTAGTTCCTTCAACAATTCTATTGGTTTTACCCAACAAATCTGTGTAGGGTTTTTGCTTTTTATCAAACATATTTATTGGTTTTTTGAGGCTAAATAAAGATCTAAGTTTTTCTTGATCTGAATGACTTTGTAGTTCTCACCAGATATCACAATTGCAGGATCGCTTAGTTTGTATTTTGCATTGTCTTTTAATACAAATACAATATCCTTAGCATAAACCTCTGATTTTATTCCGTGTATAGTGATGAAATTTTCTTTTTCGGAATAAATATCATAGGAATAGGATAGTATTTGAAGGTCTTGTGCTGCAATAAACAGTTTGATTTTTTCCTCTACTGCTTTTGTGTTTTTATCGTCTTTTGCTCCTACTTTGTATAAAATTTTCCATTTACTGGAGTCTGTTGTACTCAATTCCATTTTTTCTAAAAATGGAATTTGATTCGTTACGATTTCTTGTGCATTTTTCCCTTCTTCACTATTGGGATACGTATCAGCTACGAGTTGCAATGCGTTTTTATAAGCGGATAATCCTTTCAATTTTCCGAGAGTGTTTGCTTTAAGCAATTCGAATTTAGACACAATTTCGTCTCCTGAAAATTGACTAATCAAAGCATCTGAATTTTCTAAAACAGTAACAAATTGCTCTTGCTCGTATAATTTATACCATTTGGTGTAGGTACTTTCAGGTGTTTCAGTAAGACTAGCAGCATTTGCGGTAGTATTATTCATGATTTGTGCATAACGCGATTCAGGATATTCTGCCAATATTCTTTTTTTCATCGCTTCTGCTTTGGTTGCATCTGTAATTTGATATAATTTATACAAGTTGTACAACGTTGGCAGCACTAGTTTTTCCTCTGGTTTGTTGTTTAATAATTGTTCTAGTTTGGCAATAGCCAAGTCATTTTCCTTGAACTTTTCTTTATAAATAATCCCTAATTGGTAATACGCAAAATTGCGTTCTTTGGCTATAATGTCAAGTTCAGCTTGTGCAACCGGAAGTTGTTTTAAATAAAAATCGGTGGTGTATTGTTCTACAAATTTTTCAGTTTTTGTAGCGTCTACAAGCGTCTCTCCTCCATCGGCTAGCGAATCTGAAGCTACTGGACTTAGAGCGCTAGTTGGTATCCTCCAGTTACCTTTTGGCGATCTGTCACCCCATATTTTTTTGAATTCCAATTTTCCAAAAGCTACGGTGGTTGGATTATAAAAATAAAAAACACTCCCTGCTTGTTGCGAGGAAACATTAGGAATAGCCGGCGGCATCAACGCTGCTATTTTGGCAGGTTTTCCTGGCTGCTGATTAGAAGCTGGATCAATAGAACTGATCGAACTGTTCCTTTCTATGTTTTCTTGTTTTTGTTTTTGCTTTTCCTCAAGAACTCTCTTGATTTCATCTGCGGCCTTTAATTTGACTATGTAGTTTTCAAAAAATGTAATCTTATCACTGTCATTCATGGCAACTACATTCAGAATACTGTCATTTCGTTTGGCAAGAGCCTCATACAAAATCACTTCATCGAGATTGTTTCTAATTTTTTGAATTTTATTATGCTCTCTCGATTTGTTGTCTAACCTTACTAATGTGCTGTCGTAATATTTTGCAGCATCAGGATAGGCTGCATTTCTAAAATACATATTTCCTAAATTTCGATAATTTGAAGCGATCAAATAGGAATCTTTTGAATTTGTTTTTAGGGACAAATTATAAAAATCTACTGCTTTTTTTGAATCGTTTTTTTGATCATAAAAAACGGCCATTTGATGAAAAATTAAATCTTTATACGGGCGATTTTCTCTGTCTTTTATTAATTTATCAAATGTTTTCGTGAAAGAATTGAAATCACCGTTTTGATAATCAAACAATTCTGCTTTTTTAGCATGTGCCTGAATGACAAATTTTCGATCCGCTTTTCGGTTCATGTCAATCACTGATTGATACGAACTCACGGCGCTATCCTTGTACCCTAATTGCTGGTACAATTGTCCCAAAATGAAACGATATCTCGCTCTTTCTTGATTGATCTTTGTGAAATCTATGGCCAATTTTAGTTTAGCAACCGCACTGTCTTTTTCTTCTAAGTTTAAAAAAGACTCAGATAACAGTGCATTCGCATTTGCAAAAACCTGATTTTTTACCTCGTGATCTTCTAATAATTTACTAATGTTTTTTATCACCAAAGCATCGTTACCCAAACGCATGTTTGTTTTTTCGCGCCAAATTTTGGCTTCGTAAATTTTACTGCTGTTGGGATATTTGTACAATATGTAGTTGAAGGCATCGAGTGCTGGAATAAATCGCTGATCGTAATACCTAGATTTACCTAACATGAGATACGCCTCGTCTATTTGAAAGTTTTTCTCTCTTCCGCCAATATTCATACTATGTTTCTGAATAGCTTTAGTAGCTTTGGCTTCGGCCAATTCAAAATTGGTGTTTTTAGGTTTTGTTGTAGTGGTGAAGTCCTCTACGATTTCCATTTTTTCTATTGGCAGTCGTTTCCAGAAATTGTCGTCAGAATTTGCTTTTATTTCCTTAACGCCTTTGTCTAAACCTACTTGTCCGTTATATAGTATGTTGTACTTTGTACTCAAAGCATGGGAATTTCGAGCCAGAAAAGTATCTTTCTTAGTAGAACAGGCTACTAAAAAAACGAAAAAAAGGAAGAAAAATAATGATTTCAGTAGGTTGACTTTCAATGGAAAACGTTTTTATCAATTAACTTTTAAATACGGTTTTTAGTATATTGACTGGTAAAAATACGTTTCTTTTTGGTATCGTGAAAATTATCGAGGTTTATTTGAGTCTTTCGAGTGCATGAGGGATGGAAGCGGCATCCTTTATTTTCTTTCTTTAAGAAAATAAAGATACAGCGTACAGCCCGACCCGAAGTTGCGAGGAGGAACGACGAAGCAATGACGCAGGGTCATGCCCAAAATAAACTTTTGGGTAGAAAATCTAAAAAGAAACCGCAAATTCACTACTTACACACTACTAAAGTTTATAATTAGCGAATTTGTGGTTGCCTTATATAATGTTTAAACCGCAAAAAACAATTCTAGTTCTTTTAAGGTTTCTGGTGAAGTTTGAATATCCTTGACCACTTCGCCTTTGTGCATGGCTACAATCCTGTCGCTTACCTCAACGGTGTGCTGCAAATCGTGGCTAGAAACGAGTACGGTAACCTCCGGATTATCCGCTAAATCCTTGATGATTTTTTTTAATCTAAATTGTGTGGTTGGGTCTAAATTAGCAAACGGTTCGTCTAGAATAATAACTTCTGGATTCCCGATTAAAGTGGCGATGATGCCCACTTTTTTCTGGTTTCCTTTGGACAAATCGCGTAAATATTTTTTGTTTTTTAGGATTTCGCCGTTGAAAAATTCTTCGTGCGTGGCCAATAAAGCATCGACATCAGCTTTGTTTTGTCCGCGTAAATCGCCAATGAAATAAAAATATTCTTCGGGTGTCAAATACCCAATCAGGAAACTTTCGTCTAGGAATGATGCGGTGAAGGGTTTCCATGCTTCGCTGGTATTTACTTGTACGCCGTTGTTGACAATGTTTCCCGTTGATGGCTGAATTAGATCCAGTAAAAGGCTGAAAAAAGTAGTTTTTCCTGCGCCGTTATTGCCTACTAAGCCAAAGCTTTGGCCTTTTTTAATTTCTAAAGTATCTATTTTTAATACGGTTGTTCCGTTGTATGTTTTTGAAAGATTGTTTACTTGTATCATTTTTTGAAGTTTAATCGTTTAACTGGTTATTTGGTTATTTGAGGCAAAAGCTTTTGAAAAATTGAAAATATTTTTTTTAAACCATTAAGGGATTAAAAAAAATTAAAGCCTATTGAATCGTACTATTTTAATCGTTTTCCTTTTGAAAGTCTAAATAGGACTTAAAGCGTTTGTCTTGATGGTTACTCTAATTGTTATTTATCCTTTTTGTTTGTACGCCGCAATGGTCGCGTATTTCTCTGATTTATAGATTTTTTCAATCACGGAGAATGCTTTTTCTTTGAAGGCAAATCCAATTACTCCTATCCCTGCTACTAGCGCTAAGCCTATGTTTGGATTTCCAAATTTTGAACCCAACCAATATAGTAAAACTGGCAAAGCCAACTGTGGAATAGAAATCAACATCGTTTTTATATTGAATGCTTTTTTGTCACCAAAGGCACCTTTTCCAGAACTCAAATCGATGGGTGTTTTTGTGTACGCGCCACCCAATAAAACCAAATGAGAATTGACTCCGATGTTATAAATGGCACCCACGATAATGGTCAAATACACCTGTACCCCAAAGTAAAGATAGAAGGAAGCAATGGTTGTAGTAACAATTGTAGCGATAACCATGAGCCACCATTTTGAACTCAAGTAGCCTTTGTACGGAATATTTTGTGTCATCATGAGTTGGTAATACGAACTATCCCAACTTGGTACAAATTGTCCGAAAGTGATTAAGAATCCACCGGAAACTATAATCCCACCCAAAATTTGCATTGCAGGACTGCTGTACATAGGAATTCCATTGGTAAAGAAAAGCAAACCGTAAACAAGAAACATAACGCTAAGTCCAACCGTAGTTTTAGAACGTTTGTTTCTTTTGATTAATTTAATGTCATTTTTCAAGAAGGTTCCTATGGTTCCAAATTGGTTCAACCAAGTCAAGTCCTCTGTTTTAGCAACATCATGTTTACTGGACAATCCCGCATCCAGATATAAATTCTTTTTGAAATACTGGAAAGTAACAACATACAAACCAACAAGTGCCATAACTGGTATTGCAAAAGCCCAATACGTATTGAAAATGGCATTGAAAAATGGCGCAGTATAATCGGTAATATTAAAAAATCCGTAATAGTGTAAGCCTGCTAAAACAGCGGCTATTGCTAGGAAAATACCAAATAAATTGTCTTTGTTACTTAAAATAATATTAATGAAGTTGTTGATGTACAACAGCGAATATAAGGCTAGAAACCAAAGCACAACAGCTACGGCATCATACCCTTCGATCAGCAGCACAACACAAAATGGAATTAGAAAAAAACCATGAACGAGATTAAAGAAAGATAAAATGGTTTTTCCCAAAGAGAAATGTACAATTGTCGCTTTTTTAATTGGGAAAACTAGCATGGGACGAATGTTCAGCACTGGGATTTTTTGCAGTAGCAATCGGATGATTAAATCGATTAGTACGTAATAAATCATAAATTTATTTACTGTAGCAATTGGGTCTAAATTTTCTTTCTTTAGAATGTAAAAAACACCTATTCCTAATGCTAAGAAAATCAGAATAAAATAAATGGCAACAAAACCCATCAGGATTTTTAAAGCTAAATTAGTGGCAAACGATGCCGATCTAATAAATGCTTTCCATTCGAGATAGAGGAATTTTTGAATCATAATATGGTTATTTGGTTTGCTAGTAAGTAACTCAAAGTGGGAAAACGTTACACGTTTTCTAATTTATATTCGGGATAGGTAGCTTCCAGGTATTGTGTGGCTTTGGAGGGGATTATTTTGAAAATGATGAAAAGAAATAGGCTAAATGATACTAAAAAGAAGCTCAGCCCCAATATCTCGTAATCATTTATTAGATATTCTTCGGGATGATTAAAGATATGTATCATCGTATTGAACGGGATAGTAATAATTGCCGAAATACTTCCGTAATTGTGGATAACCTCCTTAAATAACCAAAGTTTCTCTCCGCTTTTTTTTCTGTTTTTGGTGGTTTTGTGATTTTTGTACAATTCATAAAACATAGTGATGAACAATAAAAGGTATGTTCCCATGAAAATATATTCCCTATAAACACTAAACTTTAAAACAATAAATAAAGCTAAGGTTATGGCTATTGTCAATACAATTTTTGGAACGCCAAAAAAATCTTTAAAATACTGCCAAACAATTTTGTAGTACTTTTTGTTTAGCACCGCTCGTCGTTTATAAAGTACGTCCATAAAACCAAAAACTCCAAATTTTTTAAACTCGATATTTAAAGCTTCGTCAAAAGTAAGTTTTGGACTCAGTTCTATTTGCGCTTCAATGGCATTCGCAAGATGATCTACAAGCTCTGATTGCAAGTCATAATATTCTACATTATGCCGGCGGGTAAAAAGGTAGAGCTGATCTATTTGTTCGGTGGTTAGTTTCATGGTTTGGTAAAGGATAATTTTTTTTCAAATTGAAAATGTTTGTATGCCAATTGAAGGTAAATTCCTGTGATTAAAACATATGTTATTGCAAAAAAAATAGATACAAAAGCAATTTTAGCATCTGGATGATTTAATAGTACTGGATATAAACCAATTCCTATCATAAAAAGAAAGATGAGTAGACCAAAGCTTTTTTTCTTCATCAAATAACTATAGGTAGTTTGGTGTTTTGATTTCCAAATTAAACCCCAAGCCAAAATAACCAAACAAAATTCGACTAGAACAAATGACCTCAAGGCTACTTGAATATTTGTTTGAACTGATCCGTAACTTGAATTTCTAACAAATACCACTAATGTGAACGTAACCAAAGAAGAAATTGAAATTGCAGTAAATAATTGCCTTTTTACTATTTTATGACATTTGATAGTCATTATTCGTGGATTTGTAAAACCTATTAATCCAGAAAAGGTTGGCTTTAATTCTGGTTTCCATTTTTTAAAAACTTCATCGAAAGCAACTTCAAAAGAACTCGTTTCATTATCTATTTTTTCTTCTATTTCCGAAGCTATATGGTCGGTAATCTCAAGTTTTATGTCTTCATATATGAGACCGTTTAAAACCAAAGTTTCTTCAATTTGGGCTATTTGTTCGTTAGTTAGTTTCATAAAATAAGATTAAACTAATTTTAATTTTTTTACGATTTTTAAATGTTTATTAGCCATCACTAATTGAAAGAAAGAGTACACAAATGGACTACATAATAGTATACAACCTACTACATTTCGAAAAAAAGAATTACTAGCATCATAATGCTTTAATGGATCGTTATAAATGTTAAACTGAAAACAAAATAAAAAAACGAGCCAACCCCTGAAAAGAAATAACCTTCCGTACATAGTTTTAATTGTAGATCTCCAAATTAAGAACATACTTATACTGGTACATATCATCAATATGGAGTAAGCTCCTTGTAAAGCTAAACTTATTGCTTTAAAGGTTTCTTTTTGAAATGTATTTGAAACTATAAAAGCCAGTAGAAACCCAAAAACAAGAACTGAAAAAAATATATTTAAAGTTTCTCTTTTAGAATAAGCGACTAATTTGTCAATTACAAATCGAGGTGCTTTAAAGATAGCTCCTAACCAAGCATAACTTGAAGAAATTTCTAATGCACTTTTCCATTTCTCAAAAACTGATTTGTAAACAATTTCGAATGAAATTTCTTCATTACTCAGTCTCTCCTCAATCTCTGAGGCTATGTGGTCTAATAATTCTAATCTGACATCTTGATAAACAAGACCATTTAAAACTAAGGTTTCTTCTATTTGGGCTATTTGTTGGTTGGTTAATTTCATTTTCAAAAAATTAAAATTCTAAACTAGGTTTTGGGCTTACTAAACTCTGCATGTTTCGTATGAAATCTTCTAGCTCTGAGAGTCGGTTTACGGTTTCAGTGGTTCCTTTCTCCGTGAGTTTGTAGTATTTACGCATGCGGTTGTCTACTTTCTCCATTTCTACATCCAGAATTCCTTCGGCCTCGAGTTTGTGAAGCGCAGGATACAAAGCGCCTTCGGTAATGTTAAGCTCGCCTAGCGTTATGGCTTTTACTTTCTGAGTGATTTCATAACCGTACATCTTGCCGTTTTCCTCCAGTAATTTCATGATTATGGTGTTCAAACTCCCCTTGTATAATTGTGAATTTTTCATTGCAGTACTATTTTGAGAAACAAATATACATAAGATTCTTATACATAACACTTCTAGGTATGTAAATTTTTCAAACGCTTTAATTTAAGAAACCTATTGACTTTAGTATATTTGCAAAAAAAATAGTCCCATGTCATCCTTTTTAAAACTTATCATAAAAGAAGTAAAACCCGAAACCAAAGACGCGGTTTCTATACTTTTTAATGTTCCTCAAGAACTAAAAGCAAACTATGCTTTTATTGCTGGACAATACCTGAACTTAAAATTAACTCTCGACGGTCAAGAAATTCGCCGTGCCTATTCTATTTGCTCTTCACCAGATAGTGGAGAATTACGAATTGCCGTAAAAGCAGTTCCTAGTGGTGCTTTTTCTCAGTTTGCAAAAACAAAACTTAAAGCCGGAGATGTACTTGAAGTAGGAACGCCAGAGGGAAAATTTACCTTTGAACCTCAGGCTGAACGCCAAAAAAACTATGCGGCATTTGCAGCCGGAAGCGGAATTACACCTATAATGTCTATCCTAAAATCAGTATTGAAAAACGAACCAAAGAGTTCTTTTGTATTGGTTTACGGAAACAAAACACCCGAAGAAACCATCTTTCATCAAGAATTACACGATTTGCAATTGCAATATGTAGGACGCCTATTTGTACATTATGTTTTCAGTCAAGCCAAAGTAGAGCCTGCTTTGTTTGGTCGCATCGAAAAATCGACCGTGAATTTTGTTTTAAATAACAAACACAAAGAGCTTGACTTTGATAAGTTCTATTTGTGTGGACCCGAGGAAATGATCAATATTGTTTCAGGCGTTTTGAAGGAACACAACGTCAAGGAATCTAATATTAAATTCGAATTATTTGCTACTTCTACCAAAGAAAACGCAATCGAAAAATCATTAGGCGGCCATTCAAAAATCACCATCATGGTAGATGACGAGGAAACGACTTTTGAAATGTCACAAAAACAAACTGTTCTTGATGCCGCTCTAAAACAAGGTATTGATGCGCCGTATTCCTGCCAAGGCGGAATTTGCAGCAGCTGCCTAGCACGTGTTACCTCTGGAACAGCTGAGATGTCTAAAAATTCTATCCTTACTGATAAAGAAATTGCCGATGGTTTGATTCTGACTTGTCAAGCGCATCCAACATCAGAAAGTATTTATGTAGATTATGATGATGTTTAGGAAATAACTTAAATGATAAAAAAACTTCTCTGAAAAGGGAAGTTTTTTTGTTTTAGATATATTTTTACACCCTTGCTACTAAAAAAATTAATAAAGAACTTAAATCACTTCTTTTTATTTATATTGCTCAATAATATGATAGAATCAAAATTGAATAATTTTGAACTGCACTAATTCTAAAAAATATTTTGTTAGTAAAGACTAATTAAATAATTATTAATGAAAAAACACTTCTGCATCCTAGCCATTTTTTTTTCAATTACTTTAAGTTTTTGTCAAGCAAAAAAAAGCATTTACTATAATGAAAATCTTGAGGAAATTTCAAAATCTGATTATTATAAACAAATTAATAATTTCAAAAATTTAGATTTACAATTTGAAAATGACACGCAGAAAACATTTTTTTTGATTACTCGAAAAAACTATGGACAACTTAATGATGATGATTTTAATAATTTAAAAAAGTCACTTTCATCAGAAAAAGAATTAAACAATGATCTTATCGTAATTGTATATTATCCTGGAATGGATGGTTGCAATGGATCAAAAAGTACATCTCAATGGAATATATTTGATAATGATTACTTAAGAAAACTTAATAGAATAAGCAACAACAGTCATTTCTGGATTTATAAAGATGATGAAAACCTAAAATATTATCACCCGAATAAAGTAAAATGGGAAAAGGATAAGAATCAATTAGTAGAAAATTTATTTTTTACATTACATTATCCTTGTTTTAGTGGTGTAGTCATAGATAGAAGCGGAAAATATATTTCTTATTTTGGAGAGTTCGGAAAAAATCAAATTTGGGAATTGAGCAAAGAACTAAAAAACAATATAGTAGACACAGAAAAATAATCGCTTGAAACATTTATAGTTTCTTAGATTTCAATTAAAATATATGAATGTTTTAAATATAAAAAACTAAATCAGCGCAATCACTTCAAACCTTTAAACATGTTTTTGATTATATCGATAATATATTTTAAAGAAATTAATAGAGGTTAATGGGAAATTGTAAATGTTAATTAGTCCATTTAAATAAATTTAATTGATTTTTTAACATTCTCAAGCCGTTAATAGCCTTGACGTTACAACCAAAAATTGAAAAAGTATTCATACTATCTAAAATCTTTTCTAAAACCATTCCTAATCAACACTTTTCATATTGATTAAACTGAAGTAGCGTAACTTTTACAATATTGTGAGCAATTGCAATATGCGATTTAGAATTTATAACATTACAAAAAAGCATTCCACAAAAACAGGTTTTTTTGTCTTTTATTCTCTTCCTTGTCTTCCCCGTACGTATACCAGTCTTTAGTTTTTTCTTCAATAAAAGTTTTTAGGCCCTTTAAATCGTACGTTTTTTTGGCAATTGTTGGTTTTATTGCCGCAGTGTCACTAATTTTTAAATCTATTTTAGTAGCCATAAACGAAGTATACAGTCTTGGAATCGAAAGCCCTAAAATCATGCCCGGTAAGCCATTTATAGAGCATGGACCGCCAGAAATAATAATGTCATCCGTATAAAAAGCAAATACATAGACGTCATCATAAATTTTACCTACGGCTTTTCGGCAATTGTAGCCCGCTATTTCTCTGTGTTCATTTGTTATTTTCCACCGTATATTTGGTATGCTATCTTCCACCACAAAATTAGTTCCTACAATTTGTTTTTGCATGTTCATTTTGTTTGTAGTAAAATCAAAATACCAAGCGTCTTCTTCGTCTGCCTCTTTTTGTTGTTTTGGTATTCTAGTTTTTGGACTCCATCTATCAAATTTGTAAATGCTTTTATTGTTTTCAAAGCTATAGGTGTAATAGGATATTTTCAAGTCAGACATGTTGTCTTTTATCATCTCATCCCAACTGTCATTACTCATCGTTTTTTTTAGATTAGTACTAACTTCGTATTCAATTACTGCCTTGTTTACAAATTGTTGCGCAAAACTGCTGGTGGCGCACAATGCTATGGCGAAATAAAAATATAGTGTTTTCATGAGTCTTATTGTTTTTGTACGTTAAATCAAATTGGATTAAAGAGTGCTCTTAAAAGTAGAACCTACTTATTTTTTTTCGACACCATTTTTATTTTTAAAATTCCATGTAAAACCAATCATACCGTAACGTTTGAGTCGATCATTACGCTCTTCGCCAATAGTATTTTCATATATAAACCTATTGATTCCTATGTTTTGATTCAAAATGTCACGCACCATCACGTAAGCTGTAAATTCATCATTTTTAAAAGTACGTTGTAACCTTGCGTTCCACAACTGATTGGTGAGCTGATCCTGAAAATCAACTGTTTTTTGACGAACATACAAATTATAATCTGTCGAAATTTTCCATTTTTCTCTAAAATAAAACCCAATATCTAATCCCAAATTATTGGTGTTAAAAGATTTAACTTCATTATTTTGAGAGGTACTGTTGCGACTATTAGAAAAGGTGTTGTTCAAGTTGATATCATATTTTTTTTCTTTAGACTTACTTAAATACACCGAAAAATTAGAATTCAAATTGTTCGAATTGTTGATTTGGCCATTGATACTATTTACTGATCTGTTGAAATTTGCCGATGGACTAACGTTTACATACATGTCTAATTTCTTCAATTTAATGCCATAACCCATATACAAATTAGCTGAAAAATTTCCATTTGTATTTATTGGAGTGGTTACTGTTTTTGCACTTTCTGGGTCAATATCCCTATTGAAAGATATCAAATTAGAAGTCGTTCTAAAAGATATACTTTGGTAAAAATTAGTTTCAGTCAAAATACTATAACTATTGTTCGAGATATTAAAACTATTTGTAAAAGACTGTTTTAGATCTGGATTTCCAACCACTTGATTGAAAAAATCCTGATTGTTTCGCAACGGTTGTAACTGATCTATGGTGGGCTGTTTAGTAGCTCCTTGATAATTGAATCGTAAATTACTATTACTTTTATACTTGTACGAAAAATTTGCCGACGGGAAAAAATTAGTAAAACTCCTATTGTACTCCTTGCTTTGCGTTAGATCTTGTAAATTAAACGAGGTAAAACCAAATCCACTACCAAAACTGTAATTAATTTTTTTGGCATTGTAACTCAATTTAATTACTGGTTTGTGCGTTGTAATGTTTTGTTTGAACTGGTTAGAAAGAGAATCGACTACCATATCATACCGGCCGCTACTATCTGAGAAATCATAGGTAATAAAGTTACTATTACCACTATTGTTATTAATTTGATAGGACAGTTGCAAAGCCATTTTTTTACCTAAAGGTTCGGTATAAGCAGTGTTTACCGTAAAATTTTGAGTGTTTTTTTCGCCTACTTTATTTTGATCTACTTCATTTCTAAAGGCAAAAAGACCACCTTCATAGCTTTCGTTAGCTGATTTCAAGAAATTATTGGCATTGGTATTAAGCGTATTCCAGCTACTGTTTATAGATAATGTTCTGCGGGGTTTAACAAATTTATGTTTAAACAAAACGCTGGCCGAAAGCGCTGCTTTATCTGAATTAGTAGTAAACAAACGCTCTTGTTTGTTTCGCAACAAGCCATCGCTGCCAATGGTACTGCCCGTAGTAAACTCATCACTGTCAGCAGTGTAAAAATTTGTTTTGGTAGTAATTTTTAGAGTGTTTACAGTGTCAATTTTCACATCATAAACGGCATTCAGTTTAAAATTATCTCTATTAACATGGCTTACAGTAGCACTGTTTTGATTCAATTGTGTATCCCCTACTTGTGTTTGCGTACTTCTGCTGCTGTTGTTTTGATAGTTTTGTCTGTTGTATTTAGGAGACAAATTCAAAGTATGCTTGTCGTTCCATTTGTTACTATATTGCACGCCTGCATTGGTGTTTTTTATAAATCCATTTTGTGTGTCTACATTTGGCTCTTCGTCATTATTCCCTCCAGTCCATTCGTAATTTACATTTCCATCATCATCCATGCTCATACTCACATTACCATCACCACCACCAAACTTATCATTGTCTTGCCAGCTCAATCCATCTTGCCCGGTATTTCCATTTAATAAAAATGCAGACAGTTTTCTTTTTCCTTTAAAACTACTGAGTAAAACATTACTATTGTATCGCGGATCCGATTCTGCAGTTGGCTGACTGGCGCCATCAATTTTACCAAAATAACCTTTCTTTTTATCTTCTTTTAGACGCAGATTGATTGTTTTTTTTGTTTCACCATCGTCAATTCCGGTGAACTCAGCTTGGTCGCTTTTTTTATTAAAAACTTGTACTTCTTTGATTGCATCGGCACGTAAATTTTTTACTGCCATACCTGGATCATCACCAAAAAATTCTTCACCATCTACCAATACCTTCGTTACGGTTTCACCCATGGCTTTGATTGTACCATTTTTATCAACCTGAATGCCAGGTAGTTTTTTCAATAATTCCTCTACGTTAGCGTTAGCATCTACTTGAAAATCACTAGCTCTGTAACTTGTGGTGTCTCCTTTTATTTTGATAGAACCAGTTTTTATCACGACCTCTCGCAACAACTCCATTTTGCTCAACAAGTTGATATTTCCTAAATTTTTATCAGCATCAGTTACAGTTATATCTTCTAAATAATCTGCATATTGATTGTGGGATGTCATAAAAATATAACTGCCTGGTTTTATGTTTTTCAACAAAAATTTCCCGTCTTTATCCGAACGTGTAAACTGGTATAACACAGAATCTACCGGTGTTAGTAAAGCCACAACGGAATTATAAATTGGTGTTTTTTCACTTCCGGCGGTTAAAACTCCCGAGAGCTTATTTTTTTGTGAAAAAGCAGAAAAAGAAAATAAGAACAAAAATGCAAATGATACTGTAATTTTTGACATAAAGCGTTGCTCGATTTGGTTATGCAGCTGGTTAAACATTAATTCTAAAAATAAACAGCTAATTCAAAGTCAAGAATTACGTACTGTTGCATTTATTAAAATGAAATATAAAACCGTCAAAAATAGTATTATTCTCACTATACCCTAATGTCCAATTGTTATTAATGTGTTAAAGTTAGCATTTTCTTACCAATACGCATGGGCTAAATAACGTTTTCTAGACACAATTAATTGATTTAAATCACAATAGCATTTACAATCGCCTCAACGGGAATGGTTCGCATAGGCTCTTGATAACATACCACTTTTTTATTCCCATATACCGAAGTGGGTATTTTTGGAAATTGATTTATATCGGAAACCAACGCATTTTCCATTGGTTGATTAAAGGGTGAAAACCCAGCATACGGATGTGTGGCTCCCCAAAGAGTGATGACTTTTACACCAAGCATGGCCGCAATATGTGCATTCCCGGAATCCATAGACAACACTACGTCTAGGTTACTAATTAGCTGTAATTCTTGTTACAATTGGAGTTTTCCCGCAATATTGATGACGTTATTTCTATTAGAAGCAAGCGCATCCAACATCAGAAAGCATTTATGTAGATTATGATGATGTGTAAGAACAGTTTATAAGATAACGAAGCTTCTCTAAAAAGGGAGGTTTTTTTACCTTAGTGAAGTTGGGATTTTTAGTATATTACTAAAATAATGGTATGTTAAAATCTAAGCTTTTAAAAATCCTGAAAGGTAAGATCGTATATTTAATACCTTGATTATCTTACATTAAAAACATGAAAATTAATACTATTGAAATTGAACAACTGGTTACTAAAAATTTAGTACTTAAACCTTTTACAATTCCATTTTGTCAAAACATTTTAAACAATGATTTTAGTGATTTAGAAAAATGGAACTATCAAAAAGGGAAAAGTTGGCCAGACATGGATGTTTTAGAAACGTTACCTAGAATTATTAAAAATTTAACCAAAGTAGGCTATCCAACAGGTTTTGAATCTTGGATGGTAATCAAAAAAGACACAAAGGAAATAATTGGAGATGTAGGATTTAAAGGATTTAACGATAAAGACGAAAATGTTGATATTGGATATGGCATCATCAAGGAAGAAAGACAAAAAGGTTTTGCAGAAGAAGCAGTGCGAGAAATAATAAAATGGGCTTTCTCCAACGAAAAAATAAAAGAAATTACAGCAAATTGTTTGTCTTCAAATAGTAGTTCAATAAATCTTCTAAATAAATTTAATTTCACTACGATATCCGTTGAAAATGAGATGATATATTGGAAGTTGGTCAACAAAAATTATAAAAAATCGAACTAAAATTACTTCAAACGACATTTTTACTTTGTTTCATTTTAGGCTTACTTTAAAATTATCTCATCCTTAAATATCGAATAACCGAAAAAATTTAGCATCAACTTTTTCTAAGTTGCTAAAAACTTAGAAAAATAAATTTACAATTGAAACAATTCAAATTTTAATGATTTTTTAAAAAAATATTGAAAAAAATTAATTCAGATTAGAACATTGATACATACAGTTCATAAAAATTAAATATCTTAATGGTTCAAACAGTATTTTGTTTTGAATTTTTGAACCATTAATAGAATTCCTTTTAATTAAGTCTAAGAGATTCTTAATGGTTCCAATAAGCATATAGTCCTAGCTGAATTGAATTTTTTACATTATTGATTTTTGCTAAGAACTCTTTACTTTATTTTGTCGTTTTTTTGATGTACTAATTTGCGACTCTTTAAAATATTTCGATGGTACAATCAACATTCCAAAAACTTCCCCATGTTCTTTTCCTAAATGCTTGTGGTGAATTTTATGTGCTTTTCGTAATGCTAATAAATAAAAATTATTGCTGTTTCTAAACCATTTAAAGCGTTGGTGTATAAAAACGTCGTGCATCAAAAAATAAAAAAGACCATAAACAGCAATGCCAATCCCTATACAGACTACAAAATAATATGCATTCATAAGTCCCAACATTATACATAACCAACTTGGTATAGCAAAAATTAGAAAAAAAATGTCGTTTTTTTCAAAAAAACCAGGTTCATGTTGATGGTGATCTTTATGAAAGTACCACATTATCCCATGCATAATAAATTTGTGTGTAAACCAAGCCATAAATTCCATAAAAAAGAAAGTGGCAATAACTGTCAAAAAATAAAAAACTATTTCCATATCATAAAATTGAAGATTCCAAAAAACATAAACTGTAAAATTAATAAATAAGGCGCTAAATTATTTTTCGATTCGCCTTTATAATAGGCAATTGCATAACAAAAAATAAAAGAAATAATAAACCATGCTATATAGTTTTTGATAGGAACTATGGTTTCATTCCAGCTCCAGAAATTATATTGTATGGCCACTGGTTCTATTAAAATATCTAGAAGTACTAACAAACATGCTGATGCAAAAGCTATTCCTAGATTACTTTTTATTTTATTTTCAATACTGTAAACAACTGAACAAGTGAGTAATATCCAATTGACGCCAATAATAAGCGGTGTTTCAAGAAATTTCCATCCTAAAGTTGTTTTGTATACATAGTTGCCAAAAATGAGTCCGGTATTTACCCCTATTGCTTCTATAAAAAATCCAGCAACTGCAATAATCAAAAAAACTATAGCCTGTTTATTAGTTCCGTTTTGATGATTTAAAAATAGTAACGCAACATTAATCACTAAATTTAGCGGTGTCAATGATAGAAAATCTATTGTTTGATTATTGGTTAATATTCCTATTACACCCGAAATATAAAATGCGATCAATATAATAATCGATACTTTAAGTTTTAATGAGGCATAATTATTAAACATGATTAGTGGCGATTTTGGCACTCATTAAACAAAGCGGAATTCCGCCTCCAGGGTGAACACTTCCACCTACAAAATATAATCCTTTGATTTTATTTTTAAAATTTGGATGCCTTAAAAACGCTGCAAATTTAGAGTTACTCGATGTGCCGTACAGAGAACCCTGGAAGGAAGATGTATTGGCTTCAATAGATCGAGGATCTAGAATTTCTTCGTTCTCTATTAGGTCTTCTAATTTAATATTAAGTTGTTTATTAATTTTTGAAATAATATTTTGCTTTGTTTTGCTTACTAATTCATCCCAGTTTTGTCCATTATTAGCTGGAGCGTTTACCATTACAAACCAGTTTTCGGAACCAATTGGGGCATCGTCTTTTGCTAATTTTGACGAAATATTAATATATACCGTTGGATCAGCAAATATTGTTTTTTTATCAAAAATACATTCAAATTCTTCCTTATAATTATCTGAGAAAAATATGTTGTGTAAATCTAATTCTGGGAATTGTTTTTTTATACCCCAATAAAAAATGATAGCTGAACTTGAACGCTCTTGTGATAAAGTTTTTTTTGGTGCTTTTATTTTTGGTAATAATTTATTGTACGTAAAATAGACGTCCATATTACTAAATACCAAATCAGCATCTATAGTGCTATTGTTTACTTTGACTCCCGTGACTTTTTTTTGTAAAGTATCAACAAGTATTTCTTCAACTGGACTGTTGTAAACAAAATTAACTCCAATATCTTCTGCTAATTTTACTAAAGATGTGGTAATACTGTTCATACCTTCTGTTGGAAAAAAGGTTCCGACATTATATTCGTAATGAGGGATAATCCCCATAATCCCCGGAGTTTTATATGGATTTGAACCATTATATGTTGCATATCTGTCAAAAAGCTGAACTAATTTTGGATGTTTTAAATCTTTTAAATTAGCTTGATGCAACGATTTGTTTATGTCTAATCTATTGATTTTAAAAATTGCTTTTAGTGTTTTTAGATTAAGAAAGTTCTTTATTTGGTGCAAACTTTGCTCCAAAAATAAGTCTCCTATCGTTTCATTTATAAACCGTGCTTTAGTTAACTTTTTTTTAATAACTACTGGTGAAACATTAAAGGTATCGCTTACTTTTTTAGAAAACTTTTCAATATCACTGTCAGCTTCTAGCCTGGTCCCATCATCCCAAAAATAATTACATGATTTATCGTGCTTGATATATTTAAAGTAATTTCTAGGATCTTTTCCAGCTAATTGAAATAATTCATCAACAAAATTTGGCATTGTAAATAGTGACGGTCCTGCATCAAAACGATAATTTCCTAATTTAAATGTAGAAAGTTTACCACCTGGATAGTGATTTTTTTCATAAACCGTAACGTTAAAGCCCTTTTGTTGCAAACGAATAGCGCTTGCAATTCCAGCAATTCCAGAACCAACAACTATGGCATTTAAATTATTGCTTATTGATTTCACTTATTGTTTAATTTATTTGCAAATATATTAAACAAATTTAGAATTATGTGCCATACACCCTATTTTTATAATATACTTTTAACGGCTAAATTTTATAATTTTTTCAAAAAAAAATGATGTTATCTGCCGCTGCTTGTTTTCAATACTGTTTATTTTTTTTAACTTTAATTCAAACAGATACCATCGATTCCTATTACTAATTTAGTAAAATTCAGCAGCATCTTTGCCATCCCATTTCCCTTCAAATTTATAAGGCACAAATCGAGCAAACATTTCTTCTTTATACCAATTCAGTTTTCTAGTAAGCATAACAACTTCTCGATGTTTTGGATTTTTATAGGCATAATCAAGCATTTCTTTTTGTGTTTTCCAGATGCTTATGGTTGCCTGCTGTATCAATGGCCATTCACCTACGCCAATTGATAAAACCAGTCCATCATAACTTTCTAAACTTTGACTTACTGATCCTACTTTGCTCCAAAAAGACCACAGTTTTCGTAATCTTATACTAGCTCTCGTCAATACTATTACGGGTTTATCTGGGTCTAAATTTACATTTTTATGAAAAGGTTGTATTCCGTCCCACAAACCATGGGCTTCTGCAGAATTAAGGTAAACGGTAAACTGTTCGTTGCTTCGTTTTTTGTACGCTAAAAAGAAAGGGTGTTGCTTAAAAAAGTTTTCAGCGCTACTCTCCGAGTCCCAGATACAAAAAAGTACATAAGTCCCAAAATTAGGAACTGCGCTAAAACCATTTTTTGCACCTGAGCCCAATAATTTATAAAAAGTGAGACCTGTAACGTTTTTTAACTTATTATGTCCAAGTTGCATTTGTGTAAAAGCCCACCATTTATTCGAAAATGTATCCACCTTAAAAAAGGTACTTGTAGTTATTTGACTCACGAAATGAAATATTAATTGAATTTTATTTTTTTGAAAACATTACTTTTTTTCAAGAATTATAATTTGTATTCCCATTGGAATAACTTTTTCGAATAGAAAAAAAGGAAAACTGATAATTTTTAAAAATACTAAGTGCCAAAATCTACCTTCCATTGAACTAGACCAATCTATATTCTTTTTCTCCATTTTTCCAAGCCACCATAGTGTAAACGCATCTAAAGTGCCATATCTTGTATGTTTAACAATAGACCATTTATCTGGTGTGAAAAGTTGACGAAACCCTTCTTTTGAAAAAAGTGTAAGATGTCTGGGACTATGCCAGCCCTGCCAAAACTGCTTTTGTCTTTTAGCTAAAATAGTATTATAATCGGGTACTTCTATTATTAATTTACCCCTAGGGTTTAAGCAACAAAATAATTTTTCAATGGTTTCTTGTAAATTATAATCATGTTCTAGATAGTGCCAAAGCGTAATAACATCAAATTTCTGGTTTGGATTAAAATTAGCTATTGAACTTTTAAAAAGACTTAAATTTTCAAAATTATTATCTTTCCATCCATTATCAGAAAAATCTATTCCAGTACAATCAGCATGTAAATTTTTTTGGATGGCATTTAAAAAACTTGGATTACCACAACCCACATCCAGAATAGAAAATGATTTTTTATTTTTTGTGTTATTTGCAACAACTTTTACTCTTTTTAAATCTAAATTTTGTTGACTTTTTGTAACAAATAACTTGTATTTCCCCCAAGCTGCAGCACCTTTGTAAGGAAGATAATTATTTGTATAATAATTATTTAAATCACTTTCTTGGACGGGATTTGATAAGAAAACACTTTGGCACAAGACGCATTTTTTAAATTCATAGCGCTCATTATTTAGTTCATGCATTAATGCATTAGTCGTTATATAACTTACATTGTTTTTACCGCTACAAACGGGACAATTAATTATTTTAATTTCATTCATTAATCAATAGAATATTTTTTTGTTGGGGATACAAAAAGCAAAAAAACAACAACTTCAAGCTGCATTTTATTTTTATTGAACACAAAGCTACGTTTTATAAATTCCTTACTGCAATTTGGTGTTCCCTTTTTTGAATAATTACAAATCAAATTATTAATACGCAGCAAAAATATAAAATCGAAAAAATCCTCTGGTCTTGCTGTTTTTTCTCGATTTTCTATTATTGTTCAGCACCCATCTCTTGAATTTTTAGATTAGTTCAATTGTAATGGTTATTGTTTGATGTATTTATTTGTGTGTTTTTATGTTGCCCCAAAAAACAGGACCAGTTTTAAGACTAATATAAATAGGAATAAAAATCTTATAGTAACATTAATAGGTAAAGAGCAAAAAGAACCTTCGGAAAAAATTATGCATTAGTTCAATCTGATCTTTTGGGATATAAAAACAATCGTCAGATTTTTTTTAGAATTATTTCGGTCAGACAAATAGAACTAATAAGAATACATTTCGGAAAAATGGGTTTGAAATTAAAGCCTTAAATTTAAATCGAAAGTAACAAACAGGATTGATTCTTTCCTCGCAAAGATTACAAAATACGACGGACTATATCTTTCACAGCAATCGTTCGCATAGCCTCTTGATAACCTGCAACTTTTTTATTCCCATATACCGAAGTGGGTATTTTTGGAAATTGATTTCTATCAGAAACCAACGCATTTTCCATTGGTTGATTAAAGGGTGAAAACCCAGCATACGGATGTGTGGCTCCCCAAAGCGTGATGACTTTTACACCTAGCATGGCCGCAATATGTGCATTCCCAGAATCCATCGAAAGCATCACATCTAGATTACTGATGAGCTGTAATTCTTGTTGCAGTTTGAGTTTTCCCGCCATATTGATGACGTTTTTTTTATTAGCAGCAAGCGAATCCAGAATTTCAATTTCTTTTGTTCCACCGCCAAAAAGCAGAATGGTATTGGTTGTATCTAAAGCCAATTGATCGATCACTTCCTGCATTAGATCTAAAGGATACACTTTAGAATCATATTGTGCAAAAGGTGCGATTCCTATTAATTTCTGATTTTTTTCTCCAATTATCGCTAGAATTTCTGGGTTCAAAATTGCTTTTTCAGGGAAATCTGGCTGAGACAAATCAACTGTAAAACCCAGCTCTTTAAACACTTTGATATGCCGTTCAAACATGGTGGGAAGTTGCTTGAACACTTTATTTTTGGGTTGGGTCAATGCTTTTTTTGCTGCTCTTCCTTTATCCACTGTGGCATTTTTTTTTCCGCTCAGGGCAAAAAGCGTTCGAACAACCTTAGAACGCAACACATTGTGTAAATCGGCGAAAGCATCAATTTCTAATTCTTTCAAATCCTGAAACAAACGCAACAATCCAAGAAAACCTTTGTGCCGTTCTTTTTCATCGAAAGCAAAAAAAGTAAGATTGGGAATTACGTCAAAAAATGGTTTGAAAAAAGGTCTGGATACGACCGTGATTTTCACTTGAGGATGCTGCTTTACAAAAGCGCGTAAAACAGGAACCGTCATAGCGACATCTCCCATTGCAGAAAGTCTCATGACGGCTATATGTTTGATAGTAGTTGACAATTAATTTTTGTTTAAAACCATTAAGGTATTAAGATTCATTAAGTTTTTCTTAATTTTCTTAACACCTTAATGGTTCAAAATATCTTATTTACTTCTTGTTCTGATACAAAACAGGATTTAATTCATCATCGTTGTACATTTTCATTTGTTTGTACACTTTCATGAATTTATCTCCGTTTGCAATGTCTGTAAGCAAATCGTCAATAGCTGTAGACAGGTCAGTTCTTTGCTCTAATAAAATATTCAACTTTACTTGGCATTTATCTCTGTGCTCTTGTGAGGCCTCATCACGATTAGCTTCTTCTTGCATGTGATAAATTTTCAAAGCTAGAATTGACAATCGGTCAAAAGCCCAAGCCGGACTTTCTGAATTAATTTTTGCGTTGTCTTTTACTACTACATGGCTGTATTTTTGTAAAAAATAACTATCGGTATACTCTACCATATCCGTACGTTCTTGGTTAGAAGCATCTATTCTTCTTTTCAAGGTTAAGGCCGCAACAGGGTCAATATTTGGATCCCGAATAATGTCCTCAAAATGCCATTGAACAGTGTCAATCCAGTTTTTGTGGTATAACAAATGTTCGAATTTATCCTTTGGGAAAGGATTATTTATGGGCTGATCTACGTTATCAAACTGATGATAATCTTTGATGCTTTGCTCAAATACAGAGTAGGCTAATTTTGAAAACATATCTTTATATATTAAAAGACAAAGATACTTTTTATACTTTTATACCATAAAAAAATACTCAGAAGTTTAATTACAAAAATAAAACCATGCACATTCATTATTTATCAGAGGAGAACAGCGTCTTAAATCATTTTTTAGGACAAATAAGAAATGTTGATGTTCACACTGACAGCATGCGTTTCCGAAGAAATATTGAACGTATCGGTGAAATAATGGCGTATGAATTGAGTAAAAAGTTACACTACAAAAATATAGAAATACAAACACCATTAGGAATAAAAAAAACAACTGAAATACAAGATCAATTGCTTTTGTGTTCTATTTTACGTGCCGGCTTACCATTGCACATGGGCTTTTTAAATTATTTTGACAATGCTGAAAATGGTTTTGTTTCTGCGTACAGACACCATCCTAATAATGATGATTACTTTGATATTTTAGTTCAATACCAAGCTATTGCAGATTTAAATGGGAAAAATTTATTAATAGTAGATCCCATGCTTGCCACGGGACAATCTATTGTGGCAGTATACAATAAATTGATGGAGAGAGGGATGCCAAAAGAAATTCATATTGCGGTTGTAATTGCTGCTCCAGAGGGTATTGCTTATCTCAAACAGCACTTACCAGAACACTGCCATCTTTGGGTAGCTTCCCTAGATGATAAACTAAATGAACACAGCTATATTGTACCTGGCTTAGGCGATGCAGGCGATTTAGCCTACGGCCAAAAATTATAATTGAGAGAAAAAAGCAAAAAGACTACAGGCAATAAGCACAAAAAGTACCATCTCCTGTTTTAATTTTTCTTGAGGGATTTCTATATGACTTGTAGCCATCATTGCTAAAGGCGCAACAGTAAAAAGCAACAAGTCATTGCTTTTATTGGCCGAAATTACAAAAACTGCTGCCCCAATAAAGAAAAAAGCAATGATTTTTTTGAATGAAGTATGAAGTATTTGCGGTCTATTCGACAATGTTGCAAACATAGACACTAAAAAAAACAAGGCGATTGTTGCGTAAATGGACAAAGCTCCGTTTTGATAATTATTCGTAAAATAATCGATATTCAAATTGATTTGTACGCTATTTACAATGTAATCGACAAAATCAAGTTTAAAAACGGTTGCAAACAACATAAAGAGAATTACCGCAACGAAAAAAGCAATAAACGGTAGAATCCAATTTCTATAATCTCTTGAAACATGGAAAATTATAGATATAAAAACTAAAAAGATAAAAATAATACTCCAAAAATGAAACAAAGTAGCTAGAAAAATCCACAATGAAGCATCAAATATTTTTTCTTTAGAGGCTTTCAAAGATTGCAAAGAAATTAGTCTGCGGAGCGCTAATAAAACAAAGAAATTAGACAACAACAGGTTTAAATTATCTAACACCGAAGGAAAAAATAACAGGAACAACAAGTAAAATAAAATAGTGTAACTGCTGTCTTTACTTAATCCGTTTTTCTTGACAATAAAATTTGTGATAAAAACGGAAGCTATTATTACGCAAAACAAAACACCCTTTTTCGACAGTTGTAAAAAGGAATTCAGCCAAGATAAATCTTGAAAATGGTATATAGAAAAGAAAACCAGTATTAAAATTACGACCAATGAAAAATTTAATGGTGTAGATTTTCTAAAAACACTTGTTATCATACGGATATTTTATACTTTTGTGATCGTAAATATAATACTTGTTTAAAAAGGAAACCTTGCAAGTTGTAAAACTTTCTTTTAAAACTTTTTTACAACTTCATTTTTCTCAAAAAACGATTAATTAAATTAATTTTATACATTATGAAAGCATTTTTCGAAGGAATTCAATACTTATTTGTAAATATTTTATTCGCTCCATTAGACTTTTTACGTTCATTAGAGTTGTCATCTTGGTTTGCTGCCAATACTATCAATTGGATTTTCATGATTATTTGTGCTTCGGCAATGGTATATTGGATCAAGCAATTGAAAATTTTTGAAGATGCTGGGACTGAAAAACAAGATACTACCGCTCACTCTTTTTTTAAATAAGATCTGCTAAAACCTGTGGGAATTGATTGCTTTATTTAAGATCGTTTCCTATGTCTTTTCTAAAATACATCTTATCAAAATGTAGCTTGTCTATGTTTTGGTAAGATTTTTTTATGGCTTCTTCAAAATCATTCCCATAAGAAGTTACTGCTAAAACTCGTCCGCCATTTGAGACTACATTTCCGTTATCTAATTTAGTTCCGGCGTGAAAAACAATCGAATCTTTAACGGTTTCTAATCCTGAAATTACCTTCTCTTTTTCAAAATCCTCTGGATATCCTCCTGATACAACCATAACTGTAGTAGCACTTCTTTCATCAATTTCCAAATTAATTTCGTCGAGTTTTTCATTGGCCACAGCCAAAAACAATTCGACTAAATCCGTTTTCAATCTTGGAATCACGACTTCGGTCTCTGGATCGCCCATTCTCACATTGTATTCAATTACAATTGGTTCGTTATTGACATTGATCAATCCTATAAAAACAAACCCTTTGTATGGAATTCCGTCTTTCTGGAAACCATCAATAGTAGGTTTTACAATACGAGTCTCTATTTTTTCCATCAAAACCGCATCTACATAAGGAACTGGTGAAACCGCACCCATTCCGCCTGTATTTAATCCTGTGTCTCCATCGCCAATGCGTTTGTAATCTTTAGCAGTTGGTAATATTTTGTAGTTTTTACCATCGGTAAGGACAAAACAACTTAATTCAATTCCGTCTAGAAATTCCTCAATAACCACTTTTGAACTGGCTTCTCCAAATTTTTGATGTACGAGCATGTTTCTCAATTCTTCTTTGGCTTCTGCCAAATCTTGAATAATCAATACGCCTTTTCCAGCGGCTAACCCGTCTGCTTTCAATACATAAGGTGGCTGCAGTGTTTCCAAGAATTTACATCCGTTTTCTACGGTTTCTGCTGTAAAACTATCGTAGGCAGCAGTAGGGATGTTGTGTTTGATTAGAAATTCCTTTGCAAATTCTTTACTCCCTTCTAGTTGCGCACCCATTTTTGACGGACCAATAACTGGAATATCAGATAATGCGACATCGTTTAAAAAGAAGTCATAAATCCCCTTTACCAAAGGGTCTTCTGGACCTACAACCACCATGGTTACTTTTTCCTGAATAACAAATGCTTTTATAGCTTCAAAATCGGTTACGCTCATAGGAACATTAGTCGCTATGGCAGCGGTACCAGCATTTCCTGGTGCTACAAAAAGAGTATCACAAAGTGGACTCTGAATCATTTTCCAAGCAAAAGCGTGTTCTCTTCCTCCAGAACCCAATAGTAAAATAGTCATGTGTAGTTGTGTTTAGTTGTGTAGCCGCCTAATGGAGGATGGTGCAAAAATAATTGCTTTTGGACTCATAAAATAATTAAATGTCAAAAAATTGCCAGTTCACCATTATTAGTGGGGAGTAAATATTATTTTTGGTAAAATATGCTTTCACAATGTTTCTACTTTTTGACGTATCGCTTCATCTAAACGGATTCCCAATTCAGGAAGCTAAAGCTGAATTGCGGAAAATAGTAACCTTTAACGAAAGTGAGCACACTGCGTTTATAAATCATAAAAAAAAAGAAATTGTTGATTTTCATTTGCAAAATAATCCTTTTTACAAAGAATTAGTTGGTACAACCATAAACTTAAATTGGGAGGATTTACCCGTTTTGACAAAAAGTAATTTGCAAAAACCATTGTTAGAACGATTATCTAAAGGCTATAAAGCATCAAATTCTTATGTCAATAAAACATCTGGTTCAAGTGGTACTCCTTTCATTTTTGCCAAAGACAAATACTGTCATGCGCTAACCTGGGCGTCCAATAAATATCGATTTGGTTGGTATGGAATTGATTTTAACTCCTCTTATCAAGCGCGTTTTTATGGTATTCCGATGGATTTTATCGGAAACAAAAAAGAACGCTTCAAGGATTTTTTGAGCCATCGGTATCGATTTCCGATTTTCGATTTATCAGATGCTATTTTAGAAAAGATGCTGAAAAAATTTCAGTATAAAAAGTTTGATTACATTAATGGTTATACCAGTTCTATTGTTTTATTTGCTAAATTTTTACAAAAGAGAAATATTGTTCTAACAACTATTTGCCCTACGTTAAAAGTTTGTATGGTGACATCTGAAATGCTTTTTGAAGACGATAAAATACTTTTAGAAAAACAGTTTGGCGTTCCTGTTGTAAATGAATACGGAGCTTCGGAACTAGACTTAATTGCATTTCAGAATAAGGAAGGAGAATGGCAAGTAAACTCTGAAACCTTGTTTGTAGAAATTTTGGATGAGAATAATAAAGCGGTTCCAAATGGCTCTTCGGGTCGCATCGTCATTACTTCCTTATACAACAAAGCACATCCATTTATACGATACGACATTGGCGATACTGGGATTCTAGATGAAAAAAGCACACTACAAAAACCGATTCTAAAAAAATTAATAGGACGAACCAATGATATTGCCATTTTACCCAGCGGAAAAACTGCACCTGGATTGACCTTTTATTATGTGACAAAAAGCATCATCGAAGATGATGGAAACGTAAAAGAGTTCACTATAAAACAAACAAAAATTGATACTTTTGAAATTGAATATGTGAGCGAAACCGAATTAAATTTGGCACAAATTAAAAAAATTGAAGCGGCGATTGAATTGTATTTGGAACCTAATTTACTGTTTAATTTCATTAGAAAAAAAACATTGGAACGCAGCAATCGCGGGAAATTAAAACAGTTTACATCTTTAATTTGATTTTTTGATGTACCACGGCTTTATCAGTATTTGCGTGAATAAAAAAACAGCCATGCAGAATAATGATAGAATCCAATTGTGACCATGAAACGTTCTGTAAACGGCAAAATTATGTTGTAATAAACCCATTTTACCAGCCGAAATAGAGTTGTTCCTTACTCTATAAAACGCCAAACTTTCTGGTACGGGACGTATTATTTTTATTTTTTTTAGAATCGTAAGCCAAAGCATCCAATCTTGGCGTTTCCTAGAATGAGAAATAGGAATTTTTCCGTAGAAAGAAACATCATAAATCCCGGTGAGATTGCCTATGTAATTACAAAAAAATAGTTGCCTATACGTAAGCTGCAGTGGTGCCTCCACACGTTTATTGAGCGGCTTTCCTCCTGCATTTATACATTCGTAAAACGAAAAAGTACACGGCAATTGATGCTCTTGTAGGAACTGTAATTGAACTTGCAATTTATGAGGTTTCCATACGTCATCTGCATCCAGGAAAGCAATGTAATTGCCTGCAGCTTGTGTTAAAGCTGTATTTCTAGCAATTCCTGTTCCTGAGTTTACTGGGAGTTTAAAAATACGTATTCGGTTGTCTTGAATTGCAATTGATGTAGCAATATATACGGTATTATCAGTTGAACAATCATCAACTAGAATCAATTCCCAGTGGCTGTGCGTTTGTTGCTGAACTGATGCAATAGCCTCAAGAATATAGTTCTCAGCATTATAACAAGGCATTAGTATTGATACCAGACTGTTTTTCATATCAATATGCTTTTTTATCGCCCCGAATAGTGTTGTAAATTGTCAAAAAAATGATTTTAATATCTAATAAAATCGACCAATTTTCCATGTAAAAGATATCATATTTTACTCTGTTGATAATGTCCTTATCGGTCTCAACTTCACCTCTAAAACCTTTTGTTTGAGCAAGTCCTGTTATGCCTGGTTTTATAAAATGACGCACCATAAATTTATCTACAGTAAGCGCATATTTATGGGTGTGACTCACCATGTGCGGTCTAGGCCCTACAACTGACATTTCGCCTAGTAAAACATTAAAAAACTGCGGCAACTCATCAATACTTGTTTTTCTTATAAACCGACCTACCCTAGTTATTCTACTGTCATTTTTAGAAACCTGATTCAAGTGAGCTTCCGCATTAAGTTCCATAGATCTGAACTTGTAACAAATAAATTCTTTGTAATTTAATCCATTTCTTTTTTGGATAAAAAACAGCGGTCCTTTTGACTCCAATTTAATAAATACGACCAGAATGGGTGTCAACCACGATAGCACTCCTAAAATGATAATTAATGAAAAAACGATATCAAAAACACGCTTAATAACCTTGTTTAAGGTATCATCAAGAAGAATATTTCGCAGTGAGATTACAGGTATGTAATTGTAGTATTCAAATGAAAAATTGCGAGAAATAATTTGTTTTTCGCTGGGAATAAACTTCAGTGTTTTTAAATTATTATCTGCAAAAAAAACAATCTCATTAATTTGGTTTTGATTTAAGTCACTCATAGAGCAATACAATTCATCTATTTGATGCTCTAGTACATAGTCAAAACTTTCCTTTAAAGTTTTAGACTTATTTTTTTCTAGTTCAAAAACACGCTCAAGTTTGTACCCATAATCTGGATTCTCTGTAAAAAAATGTTGTAAAGGATCAGTACTTTTTACAGTGCCTATCAGAATTACTTTTCTAAAGTTCCCACCATATAATAACCTGTATTTTCTTAGAAAATAATAAATAGACAGCTTAACGATTAAAATTAAGAATAGTGCTACAAATGTATAAAAACCAATACTTTGAAAACTTGAATTATCTGATTTGTAAAAAGCTAAGGCAAGACAAAAAAGAGTAAATAATATCCATTGTTTTAAGGCGCAGTTTAGTATAGAAATAACTTTAGTATACCTGTAGACTTCATAAAAACCCAAGTTTGCTGCAATTATAAACCAGCATAAACTTATTATTACAGGATAAAAAGGTGTTTTTACAGGAAAGTCAGTCATGTACCACAACAAGACATTGATTATGAACAAATCAATAGCAAATGAAAATGGACGAATGTAACCAGAATATCTTCCTGTTTTTGTTTTCAATAGGATACAAATTAAAATAGCATGTAAGAACCTAAAACTGTTTCGAATTTTAAAAAAAATTGTTTAAGAGCACTTCTTTCATTTGGTAACAAATAAAAGAGGAGAGTAAACTAAAAAATATACTTTGAAAAATCCTTGTGCTCTTCTTTTGATAATTCTTCTTTAGATAAAGATTTAAAATAGTCATAGGTGATTTTCATTCCTTCGGCACGGTCTACTTTGGCTTCCCAACCTAGTAATTCTCTAGCTTTTGTAATATCTGGCTGGCGTTGCAAAGGATCGTTTACAGGCAACGGATGATATACTACTTTTTGACTAGTTCCTGTAAGTTTTATGATTTCCTCGGCAAAATCTTTGATGGTTATCTCGTCTGGATTGCCAATGTTTACTGGAAATACATAATCAGAATGTAATAACCTAAAAATACCTTCGACCTGATCATCCACATAACAAAAAGAACGGGTTTGCATACCATCACCAAAAATAGTTAAATCTTCACCACGAATGGCTTGGCCTATAAAAGCTGGAATAACACGACCGTCATTGAGACGCATTCTAGGTCCGTACGTATTAAAAATTCTAACAATTCTGGTTTCTACGCCATGAAAGGTATGATACGCCATAGTTATAGATTCTTGAAAACGTTTTGCTTCGTCATACACTCCTCTTGGTCCTATGGTATTTACGTTGCCATAATATTCCTCAGTTTGTGGGTGAACCAATGGATCTCCGTACACTTCAGAAGTCGATGCAATAAGGATTCTAGCCTTTTTAACTCGTGCCAAACCCAATAAATTATGCGTTCCTAACGAACCTACTTTTAAGGTTTGAATGGGGATTTTTAAATAATCAATAGGACTTGCTGGCGATGCAAAGTGTAAAATATAGTCTAAATTACCCGGGACATGAACGAACTTGGTGATGTCATGATGGTAAAATTCAAAATTTTCCAGCTTAAACAAATGTTCAATATTTTTTAAATCTCCGGTAATGAGATTGTCCATTCCTATAACAAAATAACCTTCTTTGATAAAACGGTCGCAAAGATGTGATCCTAAAAATCCTGCGGCTCCAGTGATTAAAATTCTTTTCATAGTATATGGGGACTTGTAGTTTACTGGTAACAAAAATAGTTATAATTATTGGGTTTGTTTTTTTAAATTGTAAACTGCTTTTGATGTAGAGCGTACTTATCGTTTACAAAGTTTTTTATCTCCATTTCAAAACGTTCTTTTGAGAATTTTTTAGCGTGTTCCCGAATCGTTTTGGCATCGAATTTTTTGGTTTTAAATAGGTCAACCGCAGCTTGTATGGATTCCGTTGTCTGTTCCTGAAAAAACAAACCCGTTTGCTCCGGAACCACGGTTTCAAGAACGCCCCCTTTTCCAAAAGCAATTACAGGTGTTCCACAAGCCTGAGCTTCGACAGGAGCAATACCAAAATCTTCTTCGGCAGCGAAAACAAATGCTCTCGCATTTTGTAAATAATGTTTGAGTTGCTCTTGATCTACAAAACCCACAAGTTGAATATTGGATTTGGCTATTTTTTGAATCGCTGCAAACTCTGGTCCCGTTCCCGCCACGATTAATTGATGATGAGGCATGGCGTTAAAAGCCTCTACAATAAGTTGCAGTTTTTTATACGAAACCATTCTGGAGGCCGAGAAAAAATAATCCTTTTTCGATTCTTGAAGTGTAAAAAAAGCGGTGTTCACTGGCGGATAGATTACCGTTGCCTCTCGCTGGTAAATACTTTTAATGCGTTGGGCAACATATTTTGAATTAGCAATAAAATGCGAAACCTGAGGGCTGTTTTTTAAATCCCATTCTCTCATTTTACGCAACACATATTGCGCATATTTTCCTTTTAAACCTTTGTTCAAGCCCGCATCTTGCAAGTATTGTGCTTGCAAATCCCAGGCATAACGCATAGGCGAATGACAGTAACAAATATGCAATTGCTCCGGTTTGGTTCGCACTCCTTTGGCAATTGACGAGGAAGAGCTAAAAACCAAATCGTAAGCACTCAAATCAAATTGTGACATGGCGCTAGGAAACAATTGCAAAAATTTCCGATGATTTGACTTCGCAGAAGGTAATTTTTGGACGAAAGAAGTAGCAGCACTTTTGCCATTTAAAATAAAATCTCGATCAGAATGGTTCAAAAAATCAATTAAGGCATAATGGTCAAAATCATCCCAAATCGAGTTGAGTGAATGAATTACTTTCTCAGCACCTCCATTTACATAATACCAATCGTTTATTAATGCTTTTTTCATTCCGGCTTACTGTGCTACTTTTCGAATTAGGAAATAAAAATAATAGGCGTATTTACCAAAAATAAAATTAAGGTAAAATAATGATTTGGGCAGCCAATGACTAAACAAATCCAATTTGGTGAGTTCTACTCGTAATTCTTTCAAAGTAGCATTGCTTGCTCCCACGTTCATTTCGAAAATATGAAATGCTTGTCGAACCATCAATTCTTGTCGCAAAGCATCTACTAAATTGCAATTGTATTGCGCACCTACATCTTTAGCAATTTGTAAAACGCCACGCCACATTTTGGCTCTAGCTTTCGCCGAATAAGCTCCGGCAATATGATGCGCTCCGTCCTTGGCTGATTCTCCAAACAATGGCGGATTGCCCGTACGACCGCCAACCGAAGGCTGTGCCAAATAACCAATTCCTTGTGTACAATAGGCATGGGCCGCTAGATAAATTTGATAATATAAAGTGCCGTCGTACTGCGTTGTGGATTTTTCTTTTGCCCAAGCGGTATTGATTACGAGTCCGCCAACAAAACCGCAAGACCTAAAAATCAACTTCGGATCGTCTCCTTTTTTGATACAACTTTCTGTTGGTAAAATACGCGAAACTCCGATGGGTTCCTTTAAACTTGTTTCAAAACGAACAAATGGTCGCGAGACCATAGCAATATCAGGATGCCTTTCGCAAAAGTCGGCAATATAACTTAAGCCCGCTTTCAAGAATAAATCGTCATTACCAATCAAAATAACCCATTTAAACTGAGACAAATCAATCAATTTTCGAATATTGGCATCGTAACCTAAATTATGTTCATTTTCATGATACTGTAAAACCACGTTTTTTTCACCCAAAAGAATTTGAAAACGCTCACTTATTTTCCTAATTTCTTTGCGTTCTTTGGAGCAATCTTCGGCTACAATTACTTCACTTGGCAGCAAATCCATTTCTAAAATAGATTGCAAAAGTGCCTCGTACTCTATAGGTCGTCCGTAGGCCGGAATAGCAATACAGTAACCGTTTTTTAAGGTGCTATTTTCCATTTATGGAATGCTTTTTATACAAACCGCAGGATTACCTGCTAGTACTGAATTTGCTGGAAAACTCTTTGTTACAACAGCATTGGCACCCACGATGGAGTTTTTACCAATAGTAACATTTGGCATAATGCTCACGCCTTCGCCTATCCACACGTTGTCCTCAATAACTACAGGACCTTTACTAACTAGAGAACGTTTGTTTGGTGGCGTTTGTAACGAAATTGCATCAACTGAACCATGAAAATGATCTGTAATAAATACTCTACTTGCCAATAGTACATTATTACCAATTGTTATCGAGTTCATGCAACCTATATGACAATCGTAGTTGATGCTTACATTATTTCCAATGGTTATTTTGGGTTGAAAAGAATGCCCATTATGGCGCTCGAAACATTCTAGTCGCAAGCGTTCAAAACAATAAAAATCGTCACCAATGGTAATGTTATGTGCGTTATGGAGGTAAATGGGTGCTTCTAGATAAAAATTCGAACCGCAGTTTTTAAAATTTCTTTTCACCATGAAAGCATAGATTCTGTTCTTAAAATACTTGCTGTACCTAAGGACCGAATACGAAATCAAAAAACTGCAAACATAAGCTAGAGCATCTACTAGTCGCATAACAATTTTTTTCATAGGCCTTCGGTATTCTAATTGGATCAAAATCTATTCACACAAAGGTAGTTTTTTTATGGATTTATAATAATTATCAGTACACAAACATCTACACTGTTTAGGAAGTATATTGGTGCTTTTTACAATTTAAAAATCTACTATGAAAGAGGCTCTAACTCGAAAAATTTTGTAGTGTGCTTTAAAAGAATTACATTTGAATTGATTTTTAATTTGATAAAAAATGAAGAAAATAGTTTTTAGTATTGCCATAATTGCATTATTAGCTGCTTGTCAAGAACCATCCAAAGAGAAAACAGAAACGGAAGCAAAAGGCAGGTACCAAATGTCAGTAATTCAACGTACTGATGGCGGTGAAGTTTGTTTGTTTATTTTGGATACTGAAACTGGTGAAGTCACTATGCGAGGAGACAAATCAGGTGCGTGGACCTCACAAGGGAGCGCTGATGATGCACAATAGTAACACCAAATAAAATTATTTTGAAATAAAACATAGAGGTTTTCGTTTTTGCGAGACCTCTATTTTATATACACACAATTGTGATTAAAAATGTCTTTTTAAGTTTTGGCATCAACTTTATCAACTTTCTTTTTCCGGTATTGCTTATTCCTTTTTACATCAATGTTTTTGGAATAACAACCTACGGATTAATTGCAATTTGTATTTCGCTCATCAACTATATTGCCGTAATCAACGATTACTCTTGGAGTATTTTAGGACCTGTGAAAATTGGTCAATTAGGTACTGACAGGCAAGCTTTAAATACTTATATTTCATCTGTAATTAACACCAAGACAGTATTGCTTATCCCGTCAATGCTATTGCTTTTGGTATGCGTACAATTGTACGCTGACATTCAAAACAATTTAATTTTGTGCTTATCATTGTTTGCATTGTTGTTTTCTAGATCGCAAAATACCCACTGGATTTTTATTGGCCTCAATAAAATTAATGTGTATTTTATCCTGAATACTATTTTCAAAATAAGTGCTATTGTCACACTAATGCTGCTCTTGCCAAAATTTAAAACCGTTGCTTTCGTGTTTTTTGTTCTCGCACTGTTTGATAGTCTGCAGTTTATTGCAGCGCTACTGTATTTGTATTTTAAATGTGAGTTTAGCTACCAGCGTACCTCTGTTGCAATGCTTACTGCGGAACTAAAAAGCGGTTTTAAAATGTTTCTGACCAACTTGAGTATTTGCTCCATCTTAAACTCGGGGACACTTATTCTGGGATTGTTCTTTGAGCCAAAAATTGTTGGTATTTATAGCGTTGCCGAAAAAATAATTATGCTTTGCAAACATACCATTGGCGTTTTATTTCAAGGTGTTTTCCCGAAAATTGTACAAATTGGGACACGTAATTTAGACCAATTGAATCGCTATTTGCGTTATATTTTTAAATCGTATTTGGTTTTGTATGGCTTAGGAATGGTAATTATTTGGTTTTTTGCCGATTGGATTGTTCCTTTTTTGAGCAGTCAAAATATAGCCGAATCCAGTTGGTACTTAATGCTGCTGTCTCCACTACCGCTTATTGCCGCACTCAATCAATCGGCTTACATGTCGGTAGTGTTGCATGAGCAAAAAAATATTTACTTTAGCGGTTACGGCTTTGGTTTACTGCTTAATTTGATTTTGTCGTTTGGGCTTACGTATTACTTTCATGTTGAAGGTATGATTGCAGCCTTACTTTTGACGGAGCTTTTTATTTGCTTGTACTTAAATTATAAAACCTGGACCAATAGCACATTAAATTTTTTCAAACATGATTAAGGTTGGATTTTTAGTTTCGTATGATTTCAAGTATTTGTACCAATCCATTCCTTTAGTTTATAAAGAGGCTGATTTGATTGTGCTTGCAATAGATAGAGAACGCAAAACTTGGAGTGGCAATGCGCTATTCATTGCTCCAGAATTTTTTGAATGGGTACGCCAATTTGATGTTTCGAACAAAATTATTTTGTACGAAGATACCTTTTACATCCCTGAAAATACGCCAGCTCAAAACGATACCAGAGAGCGTAATTTATTGGCACAAGCCATGGGAAAAGGCGGCTGGCACATTCAAATTGATAGTGACGAATATTTTAAAGAGTTTAAAGGTTTTACTGATTTTTTAAAACAAAACAAACACTATTTAAATAATCCTGAGCAACAACCCGTTGAAATTCAGGTACAATGGATCACGCTTTTCAAAAAAGTAGAAGGCGGTTTCCTCTACGTAAAAGATTCGCTCGATACTATTGAAGTAGCAACCAATTGGCCCGATTACAAATACATGCGTGCCACAAGACACTCTAATAAAATAATTACAAAATTCATTTTATTGCACCAATCTTGGGCCCGAGACGAAGACGAAATTTATACTAAAATAACCAATTGGTCCCACCGCGACGACTCTGATAACTTGGCTTTTTTTGAGTTTTGGAAAAAAATTAATCATAGCAATTACACCACTTTTACTAACTTACATGAAAACGATCCGACCAAATGGAATTCATTGGGGTTTATTGCAGAAGATGAAATTTATTCACTGCAATTAAACATCAGTACGTGGGATTTGTTTCGATTAAAATGGAAGAAAAAATTGATTCAATTTATCCGCGAATATTTACCACTCTGGATGCAAAATGGCATTCGAGATGCATTTAAAAAAATAGTAAAATGAAAGCGCTGCTCAAAGATGATCTTTTACTAGTATTCCTACTTTATCTCTTGGCTATTTCGCCAGTTTTATATTTTTGGGAAGCCTTTCAATCTATTACTATGATTGGGTGTAGCGTTCTTTTATTAACCAAGTTAAAGAAAGAATCTCTCAAAATAAATACTTTTAATATCCCTTTTATCGCTGTAGCGGTACTATTTTCAGCAGTTTGTTTGTGGTATTTCAGTTCCAAGAGCGTCAGCTTGCTAGCCAACACTTTATTGTTATTTGCAATTCCCTTGTGCAGTAGCTTTATATACCAATCTCAAACTTTCTTAAATCATAAAAAACGCATAATGCTCAGCTTTTGCAGCAGCGTAGGATTGCTCAGTTTTTATACAATTGTTTTCTACCTCATCGATATTCCGAACCATAATTTTAATTGGTATTTTGCCCGATTTAATATCGAAAATCACCTCCACATTCACGCCACTTATCTCAGTTTATGGATGGGTATTGCGCTTTTAATTCTCGCTAATATTTGGATAAGCAGTACCGCCAAAACCAACATCAAAAACGTATTTTATAGTTTTTTTTGCTTGGTATTTGTAGCAGGTTTACTCATTGTTAATTCGCGCATGATACTATATGCGATGCTATTCTTGGGAGTTTTATTGTACTATTTTTATGCTATTAAAAGCAATCAATTGGCATTTTCTAAAAAATTGGTATTTATACTTTTTATAGCGTTTTGTGCTATACTTATGCTTTCTCAAAGGTATTGGGAAGATCTTGTTTTTTTGTTCGAAAATAAGCTCGCCACTTCCTCTAGGTACACTATTAATTATTGCAGTTTACAAACTATTAGCGATTCTTTTTTACTAGGAACAAACCCAAACACGCTTCAAAGCAAACTCAATGCTTGCTATGATCAGTATGGTTTTTCGGAATTATCAAAAAAGAACATTAACTCTCACAATCAATATTTGGATTACTTTTTAAAAGGCGGTGTATTGCTATTTGTGGCTTTTGTTACGCTTTTGTTTACCAAATTGCGATTGGCCTATCAAAAACAAAATTACTTGTATTTTTCAGTCACTTTATTGTTTTGCTTTGCCTTTCTAACTGAAAATATTTTGGTTCGCCAATACGGCATTTACTGCTATTTTTTATGCGATATTCTGCTGTTGGGAACTATTGTCCCTAATAAAAGTCATAACACAAATAAAATAAAAAAAAGCTAAAGTGGGAATTAATAAAATGCAGCCGTCACTTAAACACACAAATAAGTAAGTGATCACACCCATGAAATAAATAAAGTTGTTGTTTTTTGTTTTTAAAAAAAGGTAAACGGGTGTGAAAAAAGAAATGCAAAACAAAGCCAATCCTATCAAACCAAATTGTTTAAAAATAGACAAATACACGATTTCTTCAATAGCATTATATACCGTGCTTCCAAAAAAGGTGATTTCGTTTGATTTTCTAATTTGCAGAATTCGTCCCCCTAGATTCGAGTCCAAAATAAAACCTCCAAGCGAACCGTATTGAAAGTAACGCGTCATAATAATTGAACCCAAAAACAGCAACAAAAGTCCGCCCAACAAATAAACTTTGAGTAATTTCAGGACTTGGTTGCGATACAAAAACAGAAAATAAAAAATCAAACCAATCCACACTGTTCTCGATAAAGTCAGTAATAGCGCCAATACCACAGTGATAATTTTTATTTTTGATTTGGTGTTTTGGTAAAAAACTGGGAACAACATAAGGGTACAAACCCCAAAAATATTACCGTTATTATACGTTGAAATCAGTTTACTAACGGAGCCACGCTGATTGAATTTGGAAGTATCTAACTCCCCTAAATCACCAGCATTAACGGTAAAATAAGGAATCTCTAAAAAATGCCCCACAACCTGCTTGTACACAAACAAGAAAATTCCGTACACGGCCACAATAAAAACTGCTTGGCTAATAATACTAGCAATGTAAGTTGTACTTATTTTTTTTATAAACGAACTTAAAAAGATATAAAATAGTAACGGTAAAAAAACAAAACTTACGTAAAACGAAATAAGGTTCCCTAAACTTCCTTGATAGCCATTTATAAGCAAATGAAGCGTGAAATAAGCTACGAAGGGTAAAGTAGCTACGTAAGCAATAAAAGCCTTATTCGGAACTTTAAACTGACTTTTAAGCCCAATAATAAATAGACTTAAAACCAATAAAAAACCCAAATACAAATATCCCCAAGTGATGGGGATACCTGCTATTTTAAAACCTCCTTTGGGGATAACAACCAATAAAAATACCGCCAAAAGAAAAACAATTTCCCGGCATTTTACGTTAGTCCATTTGATTTTTAAAACATTTTTCATTCGTTTATTGTAAAAGCCTATCCGGAAACATGTGGCTATTGCTTATTGTTTTTTAAGCTATCCTCCCAAGATTTAATAGAGATGCCAAAAACGGTTTTAATTTTTTCTTTATTTAAAACGCTGTACCTCGGACGCTTTGCAGGTGTTGGATAACTGCTTGTTGAAATAAGGTTGTAGCGCGATAGAAATAGAGTTTATTTCGAAAAATTTTTGTGCATATTCAAACCTACTACAGGAACCTTCGTTGCTATAATGATACAATCCATGAGCTTGGTGATTGGGATTGTTTGATGCAAAAAGGATAATTTGTACTAATGCATGAGCTAAATCAACTGCATGTGTTGGCGTGCCAATTTGATCGTAAACAACTGATAAGGAATCTCGTTCAGCTCTTATATGCAACATGGTTTTCATAAAGTTACCTGCAAATTGCGAATACACCCATGAGGTTCTAACGATGAAATAAGCACTAAAAACCGCTTGAATTGCTTTTTCACTAGCTAATTTTGTTTGCCCATGCACACTTTGCTGATTAGGCGAAACGGTTTCTAGATAGGGCTCCAATGCAAGTCCATCAAACACAAAATCAGTTGATACATGCAATAACTGCACATTAAATTCATCACACACTTCGGCTAAATATTGTGCAGCGGTGGTGTTAATTGCAATTACTTTTTCGGGTTCTTGCTCTGCTTTATCAACCGCAGTATATGCATCTGCATTGATACAAAAATTGGGCTGATGTTTTTCAAACTGACTTTTAATGGCAGCTTTATCCGTTACATCTAGCGTTTTTGAATTGCAAAAAACAAAATCGATTTCAGCATATTCCTTTGCAATATGATGTAAGGCTTGACCTAACTGACCGCTGGCACCAGTAACGAGCACTACCAAACGCATTTGGCTTGATCTAAGTTAGGTAAAATTTGATCTTTATCAGAAATCAATAAATCCGCATCCGAAAATTTCCAATCAATTTGCAAAGCAGGATCATTATATTTTAATCCACCCTCCGATTCTTTATTGTAAAAATTGTCACATTTATAGAAAAACGTTGCTGTTTCGCTAAGTACCACAAAACCATGTGCAAAGCCTCTTGGTACAAAAAACTGCCTTTGGTTTTCGGCAGAAAGTACCACCGAAACGTGCTCCCCGTAAGTTACTGATTCTGGACGCAAATCGACTACTACATCAAGTACTTCACCACTCAAAACACGAACCAATTTAGCTTGAGCGTAAATACCGGTTTGGTAATGCAATCCTCTCAGTACTCCTTTGCTTGAGAACGATTGATTGTCTTGCACAAAATGAACTTCCTTTTGCACACCGTCTCGAAACGTTTTGGCATTGAAACTTTCCATAAAGAAGCCTCTTTCATCCTGAATCACTTTGGGTTCAATAATGAAACAGCCTTCCAGTTTGGTTGTATTAAATGTCATAAACTCTTTAATTTTTTTCGTTTGACAACTTTAAACTTTAAATTATTTGTAAGAAAATATTTTATTTTAAAACGGTTCTTCCTGCCAAACTGATTATATTGGTCTACTATTTATTGTATTTAACTTTAAGATTTTGATAAAAACCAACGAACAAGCTACCCAATAAAAAAATTCCAATAAAAACAAATGGAGCTAAAAATTTAAGTTTACCATTGATAGATTTTACATTTTTAATGTTAGTAACCAAACTAACTTCTTTAATAACACTATCGAAGTTAATTTTGTCTAAACGGTCACTACCTTGTTGCTTGATTATGGCTTCCTTATTTTTTATCAAGTCGTTTACTTGTGTGTTTTCGTTGTAATATACTAAACTGCTGCTTGATCCTTTTGGATTGTTGCTAAAGTTGTTCAGTAAGGTATTTATTTGTTTGAGTATCGAATCATTCTCTTTGCGGCTCGTTTCAAGGTTGTTCAGATTTTCTTTTTGGATATCCGAGAAATACTTTGAATCATTCAAATACGCCAGCAAAGGTTTCACAAAATCATCTTGACCTACTTTCTTAGCTGTAGAGATCGACAGTTGATGAAAAGGATAATTCTTGCTAGTCAATTCGTTTTCTAATGACTTTGCGGCACCACCTTCATCTGCCATGAGTTTTACTAACTCTAGACGTTGCTCATTGTTACCCACAAATTTATAGACGTCAATGACTGGAGTTACCTCAATATTTCGTAATTTGATACCGCTGTCAAATCCTATTTTTTGTAAAAACAAGCTGTCGTTTTCTTTGATTTTGGCATTTAGCAAAGCAACTTTACCATACAAATAATCTGTAGATCCAAAATTAGGCATGACAATTATTTCATGATCATAGGCTGTTCTGGATTTATCCAAAAATAGGCCAAGCGCTGCACCCAAAACGAACAATACGATAAGCACCAAAACATTTCGTTTCAGGAACAAAAAACCTTCAAATAGTCGCAAAAAAACACGATCTATAAAAAGACCCATTTTAGTAAATATCAGAGACAAATCAACTTCTTGATCACTTGAATTAAGCGGCCTATTTTCGTTCATAGGATAATTATTTTACGTTGAAAATTTGTTCCAATATTTTAATAGTAATCAAATACGTAGGTTTTACTCCTGTAGTTCCCAATCCGCCTGAAGCTAGAGTGCTTCCGGTTTCAAGTGGATTATCAGAGGCATAATATGCATATCTTACTTTGACATCGTGCGGCACACTTTTTCTGATTTTTGATGCCGATTGAATCGCTTTTTGGTAATAAGAACCCTCCATTTCCAGTCCGATAATTCCCCAAGTCGATTCGTGGAAAAATTTTAATAAATCCCTGTTTTGCAATGATGTTCCTAGTACCGTTACCATTGGACCTGCAAATACAGCAATATCGTTCCCTTCAAACATCTCAGCGGACAATTCATTTTCAAAGAAATAATTATCAGCTGTTCCTTCGTTGATGTGCGCATTCGGAATCATGATATCGCCTTTCCCTCCTTCTAAAATCCCTGCTTTACCCATTATAGAAACCGATTCTACATTGAGCAAAGTTTCTTTTTTATAGGGTTTTAATAATTCATCAATGGTTTCATAGGCTTGTTCCCCAAAAGCATAATCCATAACAATCAATACCGGCTTTTTATCTCCTGTATTGGCTTTAGGAAAAGATGATCTCGCCCAATCAATTTTGGCTGTATCAAAAATTTGTACGTCAATATTAGTTCCTGATGCATCTGGCAACGAGATCATTCCTTGCTTCAAAGCAACTGCCGTTACTTGATTGCGAACCTCATGTGCCCCAGATTTACTTAACTCCTCATAAATAAAGAAATCAGACTTGTCTTTGAACTTGGTTTTCAAAACTTCGGTAGCAAAGATAGAATTCATTACACTGTGCATGTTTGCACTGATCACGTGAATTGGACGGTCTAAAAGTTGATTTTCTTTTAAAACTTCTTTGATATTGGTAGCCCAAATTTCTCCGTGAATATGGTGTCCCAAACGTTCCCTCAAAATAGGACTAAACGTTATGGTTCTCTTGTTATCTTCAACGATTTCTTCAATCGCTAATTTTCCTAACCAAAAAATAACGTGCAAGAAGCGATCTGGTGCAGCGGCGGAACCAAAGGCATCATAAATATCCAGTACTTCTTCAAATCTTCGTCCTAGAATATTAGCAGCGTGCGAAATCGCTTTCTCTTTTTCTACCAAAGTTAGTTTCTTCTTTTGAGAAACTGCTTGCTCTAATTTGATCCAATCGCGAGAAACTTCACCAGAATCATCTAGTAAAACTCTATTTCTAATTTTGTGTGATTCAATGAAAATAAACGTCAAGTGTGTCAGAATATCATAAATATCTGATCGTCCTCTTGTAATTTCTACATTCATTTGCTCCTCATCGATACGGTAACAATTGCGACGTCTTTTGGGAGGAACTATTGCCTGAAAATGCGATTTTGAATACCCTTCTTCTGATGTTAAATTGATAAACCTACATTCTTCAATACCAACTGGCAAACGCTCGATTACATACAAAAGTCCGTTTAATTCTACTTTTTCATCTGCAATATTTCCATATATTTCTGGGCTTAACGCTAATAAAGCTTCGCGCAACGTATCACCTGAAATTCCCATTGGCTTATAAAATCCTCGGTTAAAAAGATGACGCATCGTGATGTACATTTTTTCGATGGCTGCCGATGATTCTTGCGCTCTGGAGCGTGATATATTTTTTGTTTCTTTCATTTTCTACTTATTTTCTAACCTGCAAAGGTAGTTTTTTTATTTTCTAATTTGTTAAAGTAAGATTAATTGCGGGTTCAGTTACTTTATTTTTATATTTTCCCTCACGAATACTTTTTTTAGTTTGTATCCATTTACCACCTCTAAATTCAAATGTATTTTCTAATTCTACTGGATTGCATACAATACTTGGGGCAAACGTTATATATTCTCTATTTTTATTTGAATTTTTTTCTTTGTAATTTAATTTAATCTTATTGCTTTCAATAATCATCCATTCAAAAGCTATAAAAATTCCGTTTTGGGGTACTACTAAATTATATTTAGTTAAGTCAATTTTATTTTCTTGATTTCCTTTTTTAACCGCTACAATAATATCTTCATCTAATAAATCTAACCCTGGAGTCCCTTCTTTATTTACTTCGAAAATTCTTAATTTGAAGGTGGCGTTTTTAATTTCACTTGTTGTGAAAATAATAGTATTTTTAATAAATGGCGTTTTTGAAAAATCATTGCTATAATTAAATCGTTTGGCGTAAATCCACGGAACGCCGCCTGGTAAGTATGTATGATTTATGTTCTTAGAGCCTCCAATCTCAATTTCTACTGTGCTTTTACTTTTAGAAATAACCACCTCATCCAACTGAAAAGCTGTTTCTTTCAAAACTACTTTTTCAGCTTCCGAAATTTTAACTTTTTTGGTTTCAAAACCCAAAGCAGAAAAAATTAAAACCTTATTTTGATCTTCTAAATGAATAGAAAACGAACCATTTTCCTCAGTTGTTGTTCCAATATTTTCATTTTCTACCCAAATATTAACATAAGGAATGGGCTTATTACTCTCATCAAGAACGATCCCTTTAATTTGTGAATACATGCAAGAACTCACGAATAATAAAAACAGTGTAAATTTTTTCATTTTATAATAGTAATTTTTCTAATTGATCCACGATACTTCTATCATTCGAAAGTCTTGGAATCTTGTTTTGTCCCCCCAGTTTACCAATTGATTTCATGTACTCTTGAAAACCGTTTTTAACTACTTGAGTAACCACCAATTTTTGGAGCACTTTGCCCACAATCAAATCATCATAATACATGTTTTGTTTGCGCATGGCATTGTCCAGCGCTTCCGCAAATGCTACGTAGTCTTCTGGTTCTCCCGATGCTTCGGGATCAAACTCTATAAACCATTCGTGATACGGCAATCCCTCGGATGGTGTAATTTGTGGCGCCACCGTAAATTCATTAATTCGAATAGTAGTACCAATAATAGCTTCTTGCAACGCACTCTCGACTTCTTTACCAATAACATGTTCTCCAAAAGCCGATATGTAATGTTTGATTCTACCCGATACAATTATTCGGTACGGTTTTAAACTCGTAAACTGAACGGTATCGCCAATATTATACCCCCAAAGTCCCGCATTGGTAGAAATTATCAAAACATAATTCACGCCTAATGCTACTTCGCCGATCGTATATCGTCTAGGATTTTCAGTATAAAACTCGTCACTTTTTATAAATTCATAAAAAATTCCGGAGTTCAACAGCAGCAGCATTCCTTTTTCCTTTTGCGAATCTTGGTACGCAAAAAATCCTTCCGAAGCCGGAAACAATTCAATACTATCTACTTTTCGACCTATCAAATTTTCAAATTTGGCGCGATACGGTTCGTAATTCACACCGCCATAAATAAACAAATTAAAATTTTTAAAAATTTCGCCAATAGGCTTCCCTCCTTTTTGATGCAACTTCTCAAAATACATTTGCACCCAAGAAGGAATTCCTGAAATAACCGTCATGTTTTCATTAAATGTTTCCTCGACAATCGCATTTACTTTAGTTTCCCAATCTTCAATACAATTTGTCTCCCAAGAAGGTAATCTGTTTTTTTGAAGGTATTTTGGAACAAAATGCGCTACAATTCCGGATAACCTTCCTAGATTTATTCCGTTTTTTTCTTCTAAAAGCGGACTTCCTTGCAAGAAAATCATTTTTTCATCTACAAAATCAGCTTTACCTGTTTCGTGAATGTAATGTAAAATCGCATTGCGAGCGGCCTCAATATGAAACGGCATAGATTCCTTAGTCAACGGAATGTATTTGGCCCCCGACGTTGTTCCAGATGTCTTAGCAAAATAGAGCGGTTTTCCCTTCCATAAGATATTTTCTTGGCCTTGAACCACTTTGTCCACATACGGTTTTAGCGCCTCATAATCCCGAACTGGAACTTGGTTAGCAAAATCCTTCTCATTTTTAATTTGGTCAAAATGATGGTCAATACCAAATTGCGTTTGCTTTGCCTCTTTGATTAATTTTTGTAAAACTTTCTTTTGCGTTGCAATAGGATTATTGGCCCAAAGTTGGGTTTTCTTGTATATTTTTTGTGCAAATAATTTTGCTGCAATTGATTTTATTGACATTTTAATTTTTGTTCTTTAAAAGATAAAAATCGATTTTTTACTCTGTTTTTGATTTTATAGAAAGCGATCTCTTTTCTTCTCTAGCTACTTGTTCCCTGAGTTCCAATTCTTGCTTTGATGCGGACAGATCGGCTTGAGAAGGCACATCATCTGCGGTAGAAAGTATAGAATCTTTATTGAATTTTGCATATTCTAACTCACCCGTCAATACTTTTTGAATAGACTTGATATAGACTTCGTTTTTTTTCAACGCTCGGGACAAAGAATCTGATTTCAAGGCCAATTCAAGGGCGTCTTTCTTTAATTTTGAGGAAGAATATCCCGGTATAAACTCTCGTAATGGGGTAAAAGCTATAATAAATGTAGTGACAAAAATGATTAAAATTGCTCCTACACTTGCAACCAAAAATACGTTCATTAACGTGAGTTTCAAAGAAAATGTTTCTTCAAAAGTATCTTCGTTCAATATGATTAAACGTCGCTTGTTGAATAGATTTTCCTTGAGTTTGCGCCTTCTTTGACTTTTACTGGACATATCATTTGATTATCGAACAAATATAACAATTATTGTTCATGCTTGTATTGGCATATTTTGCTAGCATTTTAAAGCTGAAAATTTTTTTAATGAATTTTTAACGCTTTTGAAACCAAATAAACGTACCGAAATCTGTTTCTGTTAACTAATTCTATATACCTTTGTAATCTATATTTAAATATTAGAGATATGAACTTTTTAAACATAACTTTAGGTTTCATGCCAGGTGGTTCAGAGTGGATTTTAATCATTGCTGTTGTTTTACTCCTTTTTGGTGGTAAAAAAATTCCAGAATTAATGAAAGGTTTAGGAAGCGGGATCAAAGAATTCAAAAACGCTGCTAAAGACGGTCAGCCAGCTGATAAAAAAGAAGAAGAAACAAAATAAAAAAAAGGCTTTTCATAATTTGAAAAGCCTTTTTTTATGATTTAAAGTATCATCGTCAGCTGAATTCGCTTTCTATCCTCATCTACCTCAGTTACTTTTACGGTAACGTGCTGGTGTAACTTGACTACCTCGTTAACATCACTCACAAATCCTGCTTTGAGTTGAGAAATGTGTACCAAACCACTTTCCTTAATACCCAAGTCTACAAAACAACCAAAATTGGTAATGTTATTGACAATTCCGTTCAAAATCATTCCTGTTTTTACGTCTTTAATGGTTTTTACATTCGGGTCAAATTCGAAAACCTTAGCTGCTTTTCTAGGGTCTAAACCAGGTTTTTCTAATTCCTTAATAATATCTTTTAAAGTCAATAGACCGATTTCAGCCGTAACATAATTTTCTGGTTTGATTAAGGCTGTTTTCTCCTTGTTTGCAATTAAATCAGTTACTTTCAACTTCAAATCTTTAGCCATTTTTTCCACAATTGAATAGGCTTCAGGATGAACAGCTGAGTTATCCAATGGGTTTTTCCCGTCTTTAATTCGAACAAAAGCAGCACCTTGCTGAAAGGCTTTTTCGCCCAAACGAGGTACTTTTTTGAGTTGCTTTCGATCCTCAAAAGGACCATTTTCAGAACGGTAAGTAACAATATTTTCGGCTAGCTTCTCTCCTATTCCACTCACATAACTCAACAAATGTTTACTCGCCGTATTGATATTGACACCCACAGAGTTTACACATCGAACCACAGTGGTATCCAGTTCTTCTTTCAATTTACTTTGATCCACATCGTGCTGGTATTGGCCTACTCCAATGGCTTTTGGATCAATTTTTACCAACTCGGCCAAAGGATCACTCAATCGGCGACCGATAGAAATCGATCCACGAACCGTGACATCATAATTAGGGAATTCCTCACGAGCGATTTTTGATGCAGAATATACCGAAGCACCCGCCTCTGAAACGATAAAAACTTGAACCGCTCTATCAAAAGCAATTTTCTTGATAAAGAACTCGGTTTCGCGCGAAGCCGTTCCGTTTCCTATTGAAATTGCGTCGATATTATAGGCGTTTACCATCGATTTTATCTTTTTCATGGCCATAGCGGTTTCGTTTTGTGGCGCATGCGGATAAATGGTTTCGTTGTAGATTAAATCGCCTTTTTCATCTAAGCAAACTATTTTACAACCTGAACGAAATCCTGGGTCGATGGCTAAAATTCGTTTCTCGCCCAAAGGTGGCGCTAGCAATAACTGCCCTAAATTAGTAGCAAAAACCTGAATCGAATTGGCATCAGCCTTTGCTTTCGCTTCCTGTAAAGCTTCGTTTGATATAGCAGGATTGAGCAACCGCTTGTAGCTGTCTTCAATGGCTAACTGTACGTGTGACGTAGCTGGACTGTCTGCTTTTAAAACCAATTCGTCAATAATATCATAGGCTTCATCCAGATCTACTTCTACTTTAAACTTGATAAAACCTTCGTTTTCGGCACGAAGCATTGCTAATAATCTATGCGATGGTGCTTTTGTCAACGGTTCAGACCAATCAAAATATTGGTTGAATTTTTGAGCGCCCTCTTCGTCTTTTTTGGTTTTTACTACTTTGGTTGTAATGGTTGCTTTTCTCTCGTACAGGCGTCGCAATTGTTTACGAACAAAAATATTTTCGTTGATCCATTCGGCAATAATATCCCTTGCACCCTGCAAAGCTGCATCTTCATTATTGACAGTATCGTTCAAATATTTCGTTGCTAAAAAATCAATATCATCTTTGTTTTGAGCCATGATGATTTTCGCTAAAGGTTCTAACCCATTTTCACGAGCCACATCAGCTTTATTTTTTTTCTTCTTTTTGAAAGGTAAATACAAATCTTCTAATTCCTGTAAATCAAAACTTTGCTGTATTTTTTTGTCTAATTCTGGGGTTAATCCGTTTTGCTCTTCAATTGATTTTAGGATTGCTTCTTTGCGTTTTGCAATTGCTTCATATTCTTTTTGAAGCTTGGCAATGTGTTCAATTTGTACTTCATCTAGATTTCCAGTGGTATCTTTTCGATATCGGGAAATGAACGGAATCGTGCAATCTTCTTGTAAAAGTTGAACTGTTTTTTGAATGTTTATGGCCGCTGTAGCGACCTGTTTTTTAATGAAATCTATATTTGTCATTGTCTCTATTTTCTACGGGCTAAAATAATATCTTTGACTTTAATTTAAATCAAATGACTGTTTTATTCTGTTTCTTTTTTGTGATAAACCTAATTGCTTTTGCGAGCATAGGCTACGATAAATATTTAGCTAAAAATCAAAAAAGAAGAATTCCTGAACGTACTCTTTTAAGTTTTGTATTTCTTGGCGGAACAATTGGTTCAGGAATTGCAATGCTACTTTTTAGACATAAAACAGCCAAAAAAAGCTATTTATGGAAGTTTTTTGTGGTTATTATTATCCAAATTTTGACAATTACTTATTTTAACATTTTGTATCAAAACTGACTTTAAAATAACTTATCTAATTCTTCTATCATTGCGGGACGTCGAGGATATTTCTTTTTTAATTTTCGGGCAACTTCAAAAATGCGTTCTTTTTCTTTTGGATAATCTTTTATAATTGACTTCATCTTGTTGGCTAAATCTTTATATTGACTTCTTCCATCGCTTTTATCTGCTTCTTTTTCAAATACGGGAATAATAGTATCTAATAACTCATTCGGATATGTTTTTAATAAGTAAGGATAATAACTTAAAATTGTAACTAAATTTTCTTGTTTTTGAACAAGAGCTAAAAGTCTGTCCCAATAATTTTCCTGAATATATATAGGCCCTAACCTATAGAGTAAGTTACTGTTAAGTGAATTATAGTTATGGAGCACATGGTTTTTAACTGTGTCGTTTATCTTTTTAGTAACTGTTGAAATCACTTCTTCAATTGTCTGTATCCATTCTTCATCTTGATAAGTACTTTTCCATTGTTTATAATAGTTGCTGTCCAATGTTTGTCCCAAAGCGAATTTCCTTGAAAAATAACGCTCTAATTGAATGTCTTTTTCTAAAACTGCTATTGCTAACAATTTTTTTTCAAATTGAAATACGGTTCCTGAATGTCTTTTTGATTCCGCTATTTTTATGCCTTCACTTATCAGTTTTTTTGCTAGTTCATAGTCCTGATTTTCAATATTCCCATCAATTTCAATATTTCTAATATCTGGTATATCTAGGTTTTGCTGAATGATTCTCTTTACTTCATCATTATTACCTATATTTAATAAATACGAAATTTTTGTTTTTATAAAAAACGCTCTATCAAAATCGATATCCTTTGCAAATTGTATTTTAGAATCTAAATATTGAATAAAATCTTCTTTTCTATCGGTTTTAATAGAGAATGTGGCATAGATTTCTGTTAAATCATAACCAAAATTTCCGTAATCGAAATAAATTTTGTCCTTAAGTTCTTGTTTTAAAAAATCAGTAATTTTTTCCTTAAAGTCAAACGATACAGGAGCATTAATCATTTCAGCTAAACTTGAAATGGCTTCGTTAACATTTTCAAAAACATAACCGCTACTGTCATCACAATATTCAACAACTTTTATAACCTCTTTTATAATAATTTGATAAAGAACCGTTGCGTCCCGATAATTATTCTTGGAAACATATTGTTTAGCAACGTCTAAATATTGATTGAGTTCTTTTCCTAATTTATTGGATGCCAAGTAATCAATATAACCTCTTGATGTATGTTTTTTAATTGTTTTTTTTATAATCTCAACATACTTTTTCTCTAAATCAAATGATTCGTTTTTTTCTGAAAAATACAATTCAAATTGATCTTTAAAATTTTTATTAATTTGAGAATATTGTTTTATAAAATCTTGATACTCCCTTAGCTCTATTTTATTTAAAAGGACATCAAAAGATAGTTTTCGTTGCTTTGTTACTTTTTCTATATTAGCTGATTTTGGTAGGATATCAGTACTTTTTTCTTCTGAAATTGCATATAATACTGCTACTATGTGCTTGCATATATCTCCATAATCATAAGGACAATCGCAAGAGTATAGCTTAATACTTTCTTTACTTCCTACCTGTATTTCAATAGTATAGTCATCTGTTCCTGGTACGTTTGCAGTCCAATATCCTTTTTTTATTTCTTTTAAAAATTCAACGGAATCGTTGTTGAAATATTCTTTTCCTCTTTTAAGAATAACTGGATCAATCTGTTTTTCAAAATCCTGAAGTGTCATAAATTTATTTTTTAAATTACATTATAAAATCTAAATAATTCTGTTTATTAATCACTTCATAAGTAACTTTCGATTCGGTTGATGAATTATTAATTTAAAAACATTGATCTTGAACTACAAGCCATTAATAACTTATTTCTTTGGTCTCAACACTACCGATGCTTTGATAAAATCGGAAGATGCATTCACTACATTTCTGTATTCTTGATAGGTTTCTTTTGGGTAATTTATGGATTTGTAAATCTCTAAAACCTCAATAATTAATTGGTTTCCTTCGACTTTTGCGGTGGATTTAAATGAGCAATTTTTGCTTTCGTCTCCACCCATTTTTTTGTCAATTACCAAATCTTTGAAACTTTCGACCTCATACCCTTTTGGAATGTCAAAAATTATTTTGTGCTTGTATGTTTTGGTGTAGTAGATGTCTACATCCCATTTTCTTTCCGTTTCTTGGTATAAATTAAATTGTTTTCCAATCACTTTTCCGAGGTTTACAAGCACCAAATTTCCAGCATTTTCAGTTAAGGATTCATTGGCTTCAGCCTTAACTTTTATGGTATATGGCGTATTAGTATAGTTGTATTTGAACTCTTGATTTTCGAAAGTAAAATTGGCTAATTTTAAATCTAATTCTTCTCCAAATACCCTCTTTTTGATAAAGTCGGTAAGTGTTTTTTCGTCTTCATTTTCTTTGATGTATTTCACCCAATTTCTATACAACTGCCCGTCATATCCAGTGTTTGAATATGTTTTATCAATGGTTGCAGTTGTTAAATCGTCGGAAAGCGAAACGACACTTTGGGTTTCGTTGACGGTAAATTCTGCAGGAACAATTGGGAAAGTTATTTCATAATTCTCTTTATTGGCAGCGTTATAAGTTCTCCCTTTTGAGCCTTGCACTTCATACATTGGATAACCGTAGGACAAATATTTCTCGTAAGGAGAAAAGAATTTTTCGGTTTCGATGATGTAATACATAAATTCGTGTGACAAGGGTACGACAAATTTTTCGACGTCCACTTCCCCAACAAAACGCGACATTCCAACGACCACTTTATAAGGAATTTTCAATTCTTTGAGTGTAAATCCATATAAATCGAAAACATCATTGGCCGTTAATTTTTGCTTTCCGCTATTTAAACTCGTGATTTTTTGAGCCGTTTCTCCTTTGCCGATAAAATCGAAATTAGTTTTTATGTATTCATCGATTTTGATTAATTTTTCCTCTGTTGATTCGGTTCCAACGTTTAAATTTTGAATAAATTCTCTCGCTTGGTTTTTCTTAAAAAATTGAAAAGAAGGTTTAGAAAGATATCTAGGTAAAAAAGTACTCCAATTGTAAATATCCATTCCTGGTGTTGAAACCATATAAATTAACTTCACTAAATTCTTTATGTTTCGGGCATTCGATTCTTCTTTATAAGGCGGAATATTAGTCGCTGTTAAAGTGGTTTTACTGTTCGAACCTGTTTTTTCGAACTCTGGTGAAGCAAAAGTTTCAAATTTTACACCTTCTTTAGAATAAGTAAATTCGGCGAATAATACTGGGATTTCTTTTTGGAAAACTTCGACTCCATAAGACATTGGGTTTTCTTTTATGATAAAATAATATTCCAAAATATCGCCTACTTCTACTCCTTCAAAAACTATCGATTTGACTTTATCCTCAGTTGTTTCGATAATTTTTTCTTGCGGTAATAATTTTATTTCTCCATTAGGTTTTATTACTCGAGCGTGAAAATCCCGAACGTCTCTGATATAGCCATTGTCTTGGGCTTTTATTTTGTTGTATTTATTGATTTCCTCTGCTTTATTAATTTTTATGGCAAAGTGATTCATTCCAAAGGTGGCGAATGCATACCCTCCAACTCGTGTATGAATCCAGCGTTTGTCAAGCAAAACTACTGCAGGTTGATTTTTATATTCTTCTGGGATTTCTTTGAAAGTTGGTTTTTCATCCCAAGTGTAACTTTTTATTTCTTGAGAATAACTTTGAAACGACAATAATAATACAAAAATTAGGGTAATTTTTTTCATCATTTGGAGAGAATTATAGATTGGTTGTATTGTTTGGTTAATGCTTTTATAAAAGAATTCCAAAGTGCAAAATCTTTGGTTTCCAAGAGTAATTTTTTGGATTCTATTTTTTGGATAACTTTAATCGAATTATTAACCAGGTTATATTGAATATCATAACTTCCCAAATCGTTTTCTGTTTTGGCATTTTCTGGCAAATATTCTACTTTATAATCCATTGGCAACTGGTATTCATACTGAATTTCATAAACATAAGCCAGGTCATTTTCGATTGAGAGTTTTCTTTTTTCAATATCAATCAAGCTTTCTTTTAAAGGAAAAAGCAAAAGGGATTTTACCAATAATTTGCCGTTGACATCTTTGACGCCATTTTCTAGTTTCAATTTAAAAAAAGCTTTTGAAGGCAATTCTTGATAGTCGTTTTTTTGCAATTCTTGAATTTCTAACTGAATTTTTTGGTTGTTTACCGTAAGCGTATTTTTCCAAATTTCATTTTCTTTTTGGATATTAGCCGAAAGACTGTTCAGTAAATAACTCTTGTTTAATCCTGAAATAGTTGTAGTTACATCTCCAATTATGTTATTATTTTCTAGATTTAGTTTCAATAAAATGGTTGTTTTATTCTTGATAGATTCTACAATTGGAACCATTTCTAATCTAAATTCTTTTTCTGATTTACCTATCAAAGCTTCTTTACCTTGAATCATAGAAGATGGGAAAGTAAACGGACAAAATTTATCAGTGGCATCGAGAAAATAACTTTTTCCGTCAATAACAAGATTGGTAATCATATGGTTGTCCACTTGTGGTGTTGGAACTTCTTCATATTTATAAGGTTTAAGGCGTGTTCCAATCCAAGTTAGATTAGATTCCAGTTGGGCATATTGCAACATTTGGTTCAAAAGATTCGCCATATCCTTGCAATCTCCATAAAATTTCTGAAAAATATCCGATGCTTCTCTGGGAACAAATCCGCCCATTCCTTCTTCAAAAGCTACATAATGTACATTTTGTTGTACCCATTGGTAAATTGCTTTTGCTTTTTCTAAATCTGTTTTTTTATCTTTTATCAGCGCAAAAGTTTTGGTTTTTAATGCTGTTTGATCGGTTTTATTGATGTCTTTTACAAGCGAATAATACCATTGATATAATTTTTCTGGAGTTCCTAATACTTCTTTTTTTTTACCCTCTTGTTCATAACTTTTAATGTAATAAATGAGATGCGGTATAAAATAAAGAGAGCTTGGCATATCTTTTTCTGCTTCGAATTCTGGAATATCGTTGGCCTCCCAAGTATAAATGTCTAAATTTCCTTCCCTTGTTTTGGTGAAAATTATTTTGTCTTGATAATTTCCAAAAATTTTATAACCTATTTCCGTTGTGGATTGACATCTAATTTGGAATTTTGTTGCCCCTGTTTTTATTAGATTTTGAAACAAGAATGTCGATAAAAACTGAGGTTTTTTAATTTTATTTTTATACGAAAATTCAATTACCGAATTGTCTTCTACTTTTGGAAGTACAAAATATTTGAATTGGTTGTCGCTTTTATAAACATTTTCGTATTCTGCGTCGAATGTTCCAATAGCCGAAGATGTCAAGGCTTCCGTCTTGTTTGTTCTTATAATGAATGTTGAACCTTTTATATTTGAAATTTCGTTAAAACTATTAAAGGGAATTCTAATGGAATATTCCTGTGTGTTTTTGCTTTTTGAAATTCCCCTACTTTCTGTTACAAAAGACTCAATTTCTAAAGTTTTTCCGGAATTAATAGTAACTGTTTCGTTGCTGTAAATTATTTTTGACTTTTCTTGAGAAAATACTGTAAAAGAAAATAAAAATAATGCTATGTGCTTTTTCATTCGATTTAATTTGTGGTAAAAATAAAAAAGATTCTTACTTTATTGCTGTGTTACTAGTTGTTTTTTACAATAATATTAAACCCTAAAAATGTTTTTTACATTATAAAATCTAAATAATTCTGTTTATTAATCACTTCAAAACTAGCTTCTGGATACCCTTTGGCGAAAGCCGTAGGAATTTTGGCTTTTCGGTTTTCGTTCCATTTGAATTCATAACCTCTCAAAATACCGTTTTCTTCTTCCAGCCAATCCAATTCTTGTTGATCATACGTGCGCCAAAAATAATTGGCAACATTTTTTTGACTGTAATTTTGGTGCTTAACTCGTTCTGAAGAAAGATAATTTTCCCATAATGCACCCACATCTGTCCTTGAATCCAATCGACTAAAGTTCGCTATAATTGCATTTCGAATCCCATTATCATAAAAATACCATCTGTTGGATTTGGTGATTTCTTTTCGCAAATTTCTACTGAAACCAGGTACTTTATAAATTACAAAAACTTTAGATAGTAAGTCCAAATAGCTTTCGACGGTGTTTTTAGAAATGCCTAATTGCCGAGCTAATTCTTGCAAAGACAGTTCTTGTCCCACTTGAAAAGCAATTAATTTCAATAAATCCAAAATTTTATTGGATTGTTTGATGCTTTCGTAAACTAAAATATCCTTCAATAAATAGGAATTAATTATCTCCTTCAAATAGTTAATTTTATCATTCCAATCTGAATATTGTTCGAGTTCGGGATAAGATCCAAAAAGCAATCGTTCCTCTAATTTTTGAGTAGTTTCCTTGAAATTTTCATATTTAGCAAATTCCATTTGAGCCATTGGAAATAAATATATCGTATTTTTTCTTCCTACCAAAGGTTCGCCTAACTTATTCGATAAATCAAAAACGGACGATCCTGTGGCGATAATTTTTATTCCATCAATAGAATCGACAATCAATTTAAGAATTAAGCCAATGTCGGGAATATTTTGCGCTTCGTCAATAACCAATACTTTAATATTTGCTAAAAGCCGGCTGTAATTATTTACTGATCGTTCTTTTAGTAAATTGGCATCATCTATATCTTCGCCATTAAGATGCAAATACTCTTGTTTTGGAATGGTTGAAAGATAATTTTTGATAAAAGCCGTTTTACCCACACGTCTTGCACCTAACAAAATCAGTACTTTGTTTGGTAAAACTTTTTTGGAAAACAATGTGTCTATTCCTCTTTTTAAAAAATTCATCGTCTTGAATTTTAAATATTTAGATACAAATATACTAAAAAATGTAAATTCAGTCAGTTAATTGACTGAATTAATGTAAATTCAGTCAATAGAAAACAAAAAAAGCCCGGTGTAAAAACCGAGCTTACAAACTATTATTGGTGCGAAGCACCTCGATTTTTTATTGACACGCTATTTTATTGACACGGTTTTGGTGTCTACCTCCTTCAAAATCAGTAGTAATAAAAGCATCAACCATTTCTAGAACTTGTGGGATTGAAGTAAAACGAGCAGGAATACTAATAATATTGGCATCATTATGTTGACGTGCTAAAATAGCAATCTCTTTCGTCCAACATAAAGCAGCACGAACTTGAGCATGTTTATTAACCGTCATTGCAATTCCGTTTCCGCTTCCGCAAATTACAATTCCTAAATCAGCCTTACCTTCTGTTACATCAGTGGCTACTGGATGACCAAAATCAGGATAATCAACACTATCAATTGAATCACTTCCATAATTTGTAATTTGATGTCCTTTTGCGATAAGCATTTCAACAATTGCCTGTTTATAATCTGGTCCTGCGTGATCGTTTCCTATGGAGATTTTCATGATGTGTATTTTAAGTTGTGTGTTGCAAATTTAGAGAAACTATTCTATTGATTGCCTAATAAATTTTTGTTCTTTGTTTGCTAATTAAACCACTTATAGTATTTCTATTAATGGTCTTGTAACCCTTTAATAGCTATATAATTACGGGTTATCAACAATTTTTATTAATGTATAAATACCTGTAAATCAATGTACATTTATTATTGTAAATGTTAAAAATTTGCATTGTTAATAGCAAAACGCAATTGATTGATATTCAGTTAACTTTAAATTAACACAAGATGTTGATAACTTGAGATAGAAAATAAGAACTATTTTTTGGTACTATTAAAAAATTAAGTAATCCAAAACCCAGTTTTTAAAACCTAATTTACTTTGAGGAATTTTTAGAATAGTTATCATTATTAAAAAGTAGTTTATTAACAAATTTTTAAAAACTACTTATTTACAAAATGAATTATTATTGGATTATTAACCATTGTTAATTAAAAATAGAAACTCCTTTAAAACGAATACTTTATTCAAAAATAACTATGTTGATAAGTCGGTATAACATCTTTTAAGTTGATTTCAATCCTTTTTAAAATAAATTTATTGCCACTATTAACACGCTATAATAACAACCAAGAAGAATTTTAAATTTAATTTTTCTTTTTGTTTATTTAAATATATGTTGACAACTTTCAAAAAATTGAAGTCAAAAAAATGAATTCTATTTCAAACGATTTTCAAATTGCTGTTTAGGTTGTCTAGCAATTCTTGTACTTTTTCAAAATCGTTAAAATGAATTTTGAGTTTGATTCCTCCATATGCAAAGCTGCCAAAAGGATCGACAGAAACTAAGTTTTCATTTTCAAAAAAATAATGAATTGCTTCTTGCTCGAGCAAATGCTTTATAACTATAATTTCATGCGAATAATTAAAAATTGCAATGGTCTGAAATTCTTCCATTTTTTATACTTTTTATAAAGATACAACTATTCTGTAAAGTTATATTTTCTTTAAAACTATACGCTGTTGGCTAATTACAGTTTACTATTTTGTAATTTTAGACTTTTAAGAACAGATGTATGAGTAAAAGATTAAGAAAGCCGGTAAAAAAAGGGAAAGATTTCTCAGAAAAAATTATAAAAATATTATCGCAAAGTGCCAATAAAGCATTCAATTACAAACAAATAGGAGCCAAGCTAGAAGTTGATGATACCGAAAGCAGGAATCAAATTATAAAAGATTTGAAGATTCTGGCTTCGCAAAATAAAATTATTGAATCAGAACCTGGTAAATATTTAATCAAAGCAGTTAGTAAAGATTATTACGAAGGTAAAATTGACATGACAGGACGAAAGACCGCTTATTTTGTCTGCCCTGATTTAGATGATGATGTATTTATTCCTACCAATAATTTAAACCACGCTTTAGATAAAGATATTGTTAAAGTGTACGTTTATAATAAACGAAGTGGTAAAAGACCTGAAGGAGAAGTGATTGAAGTCCTTGAAAGACACAAAACTGATTTTGTAGGTGTTATTGACATTCAAGCTAATTTTGCCTTTGTTTCTACCGCAAACCCTAAAATGTATACGGATATTTTTATTCCAAAGGATAAAATAGGCGAGGCAGAACAAGGTGATGTGGTTTTAGTTCATATCGAAGATTGGCCAGCTAGAGCTGATAGTCCTTTTGGTTCCGTAATAAAAGTGTTAGGAAAACCAGGAGAGCATGATACAGAAATTCATGCCATTCTTGCTGAATACGGTTTGCCATCAGAATTTCCTATTGAAGTCGAGACGTTTGCACAAAAAATAGATACTTCGATTACTGCTAGTGAAATAGCGAATCGTCGTGACATGCGTGATACGTTGACTTTTACCATTGATCCAAAAGATGCGAAGGATTTTGATGATGCACTTTCATTTAAAAAATTAGAAAATGGTAATTATGAAATTGGTATTCATATTGCCGATGTTTCGTATTATCTTGAAGAAGGAACAATCCTGGATGATGAAGCCTATCAAAGAGCAACTTCTGTTTATTTAGTGGATAGAGTAGTGCCTATGTTGCCAGAAGTACTATCAAATTTTGCATGTTCCTTGCGTCCAAATGAAGAAAAATATACGTTTTCTGCTATATTCGAAATTACTGAAACTTCACAAGTGGTCAATCAATGGTTTGGAAGAACTGTCATTTATTCGGATCAGCGTTTTGCTTACGAGGAAGCGCAGTATATCATAGAAATGAAGGACGACACAATTCCAGAAGAAATTTCGATTACTGGAACTTCATATCAAGTTTCAGCAGAAATTGTTGCTGCAACGCTAAAAATGGATGAATTAGCCAAAATTCTTAGAAAACAAAGAATGGCTGATGGAGCAATTACTTTTGATAAAGTAGAAGTAAAATTCAATTTAGACGAAGCTGGTGAACCACAAGGTGTTTACTTTAAAGTTTCAAAAGATGCCAATCATCTGATTGAAGAATTCATGCTTTTGGCCAATAAAAAAGTAGCAGAATTCATTGGTAAACAAAAGAAAACTTTCATTTATAGAATTCATGATGAACCAAATGAAGATAAACTTTTTGCAATGCAAGCTGTTATTGCCAAGTTTGGACATAAAATAGATTTTAAGCAAGGCTCTATTTCCCAGGCTTTAAATAAATTAATGGAAGATGTAAGTGGTAAAAAGGAGCAAAACCTTATTGATACTCTAGCAATTAGGAGTATGAGTAAAGCTAAATATTCTACGGATAACATAGGACATTACGGTTTAGCTTTTGAGTATTATTCTCATTTTACCTCACCAATTCGTCGTTATCCAGATGTTATGGTACACCGATTGTTGCAACATTATCTAGATGGAGGAAAATCAGTTGATGAAGAAACGTATGAAACAAAATGTTTGCATTCGTCAACAATGGAAGGCTTAGCAACCAATGCGGAACGTGATTCTATTAAATACATGCAAGTAAAATACATGCAAGATCATCAAGATCAAGAATTTTTAGGCGTAATTTCTGGTGTTACCGAATGGGGAATTTATGTAGAAATCATCGAAAACAAATGCGAAGGAATGTGTAGAATTCGAGATATAAAAGACGATTATTACACTTTTGACGAAAAACAATATGCACTAACTGGCGCAACTTCTGGTAAATTATTACAATTAGGAGACGAAATTTACGTTAAAGTAAAAAATGCCGATTTAGTTAAAAAACAACTGGATTTTAATTTTCTAAGAAGAATGGAAGAACCGTTAAAATAAAAAAAATGAAATCAAAGATTTACGACACGAGTGCTAACGAACTGGCGAAGCAATTCCAAAAAAGCAATATTAGAAATGTGAGTAAAAAATTAGTGATTATTGCCTTTGTATTTTTAAGTCAAATAATAAATGCACAGGTAACCCGAAACTTAGGAGATTTTGATGAAGTAAAAGTATTTGATAAAATCAGTGTAAAATTAATTCCAGCCTCAGAAAACAAAATAGTTATAACTGGAGACCGTGCTGATGAAGTGGAAACTGTAAATAAAAATGGCGAATTAAAAATTAGAATGCCATTTCCACAATTGTTATCGGGTGATGCTATCACAATAAAACTATATTTTAAAAATATCGAAAGTATCAGTGCCAGCGAGGGAAGCTATGTTTCAAGTGATACTGATTTTAAGCAAACACTTTTAGATTTGAATGCAAAATCAGGAGCAGAGATTAACATTGAAATTAATGTTGATAAGGTGAATATAAAAGCTAATGCAGGTGGAATAATTGATGTTTCTGGTAAAGCTACGAACTCAGATGTAGCCATAACTTCAGGCGGAATTCTAAAAGCAGCAGATTTACACACGAATCAGACTAAAATTAGCGTTGCTGCGGGAGGAAAATCTGAAATTCATGCAACTACATTAGTGGATGCAAAAGTGAAAGCTGGAGGCTCTATATTTATCTACGGTAAACCAAAACAGATCAATAAAGAAGTATTTATTGGCGGTACTATTTTAGAAAAATAGTAGTACTTTGGTTTATATTTTAGCGTAATAAATTTAAATTTTTAATGATAAACGATATTTTAGCTGGTATTCCTTGGGGAATATTTTTAAGTTTTATGATTGGTCCTGTTTTTTTTATATTACTAGAAACAAGTATTATAAAAGGATTTAGAGCAGCCTTAGTATTTGATTTAGGAGTTGTTTTAGGTGATATTGTTTTTATAGGAATAGCTTATTTAGGGAGTTACAGGTTAATTCAAAGTTTAAAAGACCAACCTGCTCTTTTTATTTTTGGTGGTGTTTTAATGGTTGCTTATGGTATAATTTCCTTCATACAATTAAAAAAAGAAGAAAAAATAAACACTGATATTATTGACAGGGAAATAGTAAAAAAAAACTATGTAAGTCTGTTTATAAAAGGGTTTTTGTTGAATATTATTAATATTGGTGTTCTAGGTTTTTGGTTGGCTATCATCATTTCTGTGGGACCAAAATTAGAAATGCAAACCTCCAGAATGATTACTTTTTTTATATCGGTAGTTATTACTTATTTATTGATCGATTGCATCAAAATACTTTTAGCAAAGCAATTAAAAACAAAACTAACACCAGTTAATATTCTTAAAATCAAAAAAGGAATCAGTATTGTAATGATGGTTTTTGGGATGGTTTTAATCACTCAAGGTTGGTTCCCAGAAGAAAAAGCAATGGTTAAAAAAGCGTTTGAAAAAATAGAGAATTAATAGATAATAATTTTTTAAAAAGAGTATAATCTTTGATTATAAGTGATTTAGATTCAGTTTTTTTTATTTAAACATTTAAGTTTTTTTAAACCATTAAGTAATTAAGTTTCATTAAGACTTAACACTTAATTTTTCTTAATTTCTTAATGGTTTAAATCAGAAACTTTTTAATTTCTCTTAAAAATTAGACATAAAATAAACCTCCCAGTTTGCTACGCCAATTCACTTTGTTTGTGTCCTTGAAGGTTTTAGAGGCATCTCCCGAAGCCTCGGAACGGATTTGAACCACATCTTTATTTAATTTTTTCTAAAAATTAGGTGTAAAAAAAAGAGACACATTTCTGCATCCCTTTTGAGGCATCTCCCGAAGCCTCGGGACGGATTCAAACCACATCTTTATTTAATTTTTTCTAAAAATTAGTCATAAAAAAAAGAGACACATTTCTGTATCTCTTTTGGAGGCATCTCCCGAAGCTTCGGGACGGATTCGAACCATAACTTTATTTAATTTTTACTAAAAATTAAGCATAAAAAAAACCTCCAAGTTTCCTTGAAGGTTTTAGAGGCATCTCCCGAAGCCTCGGGACGGATTCGAACCACAACTTTATTTAATTTTTACTAAAAATTAAGCATAAAAAAAACCTCCAAGTTTCCTTGAAGGTTTTAGAGGCATCTCCCGAAGCCTCGGGACGGATTCGAACCATATCTTTATTTAATTTATTTTAAAAATTAGTCATAAAAAAAAGAGACACATTTCTGTATCTCTTTTGGAGGCATCGTCCGGATTCGAACCGGAGTAGGAGCTTTTGCAGAGCCCAGCCTAGCCGCTCGGCCACGACGCCAATTATTTATTGGTGTGCAAATATAGTAAAAAAGTTAAAAAAGGAAAGCTAATAATTACAAAGTTTTAAAAATTCATAATTCATAATTTGTAATTTGTATTTAACTTAACTTCTATATTCTTCCATTTCTATAGTAACTGCTTCAACGTCACCGCCAATAGGAGGATTGAGTTTAGAAACCGCCACAATAATTCTGGAAACTTCAGGAATTTCTTCAAAAATTCGAGTTATGATTCGGTGAGCAACATGTTCTAATAAGTCCGAACGAATAGCCATTTCTTCCACAACAATGCGATTTAAAAGCACATAATCCACCGTATCTTTTAAATCATCTGATATACTTGATTTTCTCAAGTCAGTCTTAACTTCTAAGTTTATGGTATAGTCAGAGCCAATTTTTCCTTCCTCGATCAAGCAACCGTGGTAAGAGAAGGTTCTGATATTTTTAAGTTTTATGATTCCCATTATTATATTTTTTATTTATGGTGTAAAGTATAAAGTGCAATTTCGAACTTTTCATAGGTTTCTATGTAAACAGTAAACATTAAACCTTAAACTTTTTTACCTTTGCTAAAATAAAACAAAAAAATGTCAACTGAAGAAAAATCACTCCATTTTATAGAACAAATCATTGAAGACAGTGTATCCAACGGTTTTCCCCAAGATAAATTACGTTTCCGTTTTCCGCCAGAACCTAATGGATATTTACACATAGGTCATGCCAAATCGATTTGCTTGAATTTTGGACTAGGGTTAAAGTACAATGCACCAGTTAACTTGCGTTTTGACGATACAAATCCTGCCAAAGAAGAGCAGGAATATGTTGATGCTATCAAAGAAGACTTGCAATGGTTGGGTTTCAATTGGGCTGAAGAACGCTATGCATCTGATTATTTCCAACAATTGTACGATTGGGCTGTAAAAATGATTAAAAACGGGAAAGCGTATATTGACAGTCAATCTTCAGAAGATATGGCTGCGCAGAAAGGTACGCCTACACAACCTGGAGTTGATGGTCCTTATAGAAACCGTTCTATTGAAGAAAATCTTGCTTTGTTCGAAGGAATGAAAAATGGAGATTTTGAAGAAGGAAGCCATGTTTTGCGTGCTAAAATTGATATGACTTCGACTAATATGTTGATGCGTGATCCATTGATGTATCGTGTTTTACACCGTCATCACCACAGAACTGGAAACGATTGGAAAATCTATCCCATGTATGATTTTGCACATGGAGAAAGTGATTATATAGAGCAAATTTCACATTCTATTTGTACGTTAGAATTTGTAATGCACAGAGAATTATACAACTGGTTTTTGGACCAAATTTATGATGACTCAAAAGTAAAACCACATCAATATGAATTTGCCCGTTTGAACTTGAATTACACTGTAATGAGCAAGCGAAAACTGTTGCAATTGGTTCAAGAAAATATAGTAAATGGTTGGGATGATCCTAGAATGCCTACAATTTCAGGATTGCGTAGGAGAGGGTATACAGCCAATGCTATTCGTAAATTTTGTGATATTATTGGTGTTGCCAAAAGAGAAAATATAATTGATTTTTCACTTTTGGAATTTTGCCTGCGCGAAGATTTGAATAAATCGGCTCCAAGAGTTATGGCGGTTCTAGATCCAATAAAATTAGTAATTACGAATTATCCAGAAGATAAAGAAGAATGGTTGGAAGCCGAAAATAATCAAGAAGACGAAAGCGCGGGATTTAGAAAAGTACCTTTTTCTAAAGAATTATTTATTGAAAGAGAAGACTTTTTAGAAGATGCTCCTGCAAAGTTTTTCCGTTTGAGTTTAGGCAGAGAAGTACGTCTTAAAAATGCGTATATTATTAGAGGTGAAAGTGTTATAAAAGATGCTGCAGGAACTATTACGGAGATTCATGTAACTTATGATGAAGAAAGCAGAAGCGGAAGTGGGAGCGAAGCCAGTCAACGTAAAGTAGCCGGAACCTTGCATTGGGTATCGATACAACATGCATTAGAAGCTGAAGTTCGTTTGTACGATCGCTTGTTTATTGATGAAGCTCCAGACAGTCATAAAGAGAAAAATTTCTTAGAATTTATGAATCCAAGTTCGTTACAAATTGTGAAGGGATTTGTAGAACCAAGTTTAGCAACGGCGCAATCTGGAGAGAAATTCCAGTTTCAACGTTTGGGTTATTTCAATGTAGATAAAGATACGGCTGAAGGCAAAATTGTCTTTAATAAAACCGTGGGATTGAAAGATGCCTGGGAAGAAAAAGGTAAAAAAGAAGAAAATGTATTGATGAATACTCAAAAAGAAATCAATAAATATGTAAAAGAAAAGGACGAAAACAATGCCAATTTGATTCTAAATACTATTGTTGACAATATTAAAAGTATTGACAATTACAGTTTAATTATTCAGACAATTGTAAAAAGCATTAAAAATGATAACAACTCGCTCTTATTTTCTAATTTGATTTTGCATCATTCAAATAAAGTAAAAGTAAAAGATATCGAAGAAGAAGCTTTGACAAAATTATACACCATGTCATTAAAAAGTCAAATGGCAGCGGTTAGAATTTTAGCGATTGAAAATTTGCAAAATGATTTGAATAATTTTAGCCTTTTCGAAACACAACTGTCAGAATTAAAATCAATCGAGAAAAACGAAAAAGTGTTACAATTATTAAAAGACCTTAAATTTTAAGACCTTTATTTTAAATAGATTTTACCAATCAAAAGCTCTCTTATTAGAGGGCTTTTGTTATTATTGTAATTAGTTATAAAAATATGGTTTTTAATATTTTTTTATTATTAAAAACGACGTTCATAAATTGATTTTAAGACCGTTTTTTAAAACAAATAACAATTCATATGGAATTAAAATAAACGTGAAACAGTTCGCTTATATTCGCTTTTTGCCTTGTGAAATTACACTTTAACGAGTTGTTAACAGGGAGTTGTTAATAAACAGGTACCTTTATGAAACAAACTTTTAAAATTAAGAATCATGTCGAATTCAACAGGAAATACATTTTTGGCTCTTTTGACTGGAGCAGTAATTGGAGCTGGAATCGGAATTTTATTTGCTCCCGATAAAGGATCAAAAACCAGAGAAAAAATGAAAGATGGTTTTGATGATGTTAAGAATGAATTAAAAAATAAACTAGATCATGCCTCAGAAGAATTTAAAGATAAATTTTCTACCGCAAAAATTGATCTGGAAGAAACCTATGAAGAATTGGTTTCAAATATGAGTCACAAGACCGAAGATGTAATTTCCTTTTTAGAAGAAAAATTAGCCGAACTAAAAAGGCAGAACGCTAAACTTCAAAAATAATTTTGATTTACTCATTGTATCAAATCCTAAAATAAAATCTATGGCTTTTGAAGAATTAAAAGAAAATACAGAAAACATTCAAGAACAAGCCAAAGCGTATCTAGAAAGCACTGTGGCTTATTATAAATTGTGGGGTTTTAAGGTCGCTATGAAATCGACAACCATGATCATAAAATTTTCATTGATTTTATTGTGTTTCAGTATGGTTTTATTGTTTTGTTCGGTAGCTGGGGCTTTAGCTATTGGTATGGCTTTAGATAGTTACGCATTGGGATTTTTAATCGTTGGGGGCGTTTATCTTGTAGTAACAGGAATTTTATTTTCTATAAAAGATAAAATCGTAGAAGGACCCATTTTAGAGAAATTTTCAGAAATCTTTTTTAACGACTAATATATGGAAACCAAAAAATATTCTTCGTATGCTCAAATAGAAAGGGAACTCGAAATTTTAAAGATTGAAAAAGAAATCAGTTATCAAAAATTGGCTTATTGTTTTCAAAAAACAAAGGAAAGTATTACGCCTCAAAATATTGTAAGTGACTTAATAGGGACGTATAGTTCTGTTATTCCGTATGGAGCAATTGTTTCTACTGCGGCTCCTTTTATATTAAATAAAGCAATTCCGTTTATAAAAAATTGGTTTACTAAAAGAAAAAGAGGCAATTAAGCCTCTTTTTTTTATGAATTTAAGTACTCTATTCTTCTGTTTCTTGATCTTCTTGAGCTTCTGGTTTTTCAGGTAGGTCGATGTTTTTTTCTCTTCTTGAAGTTCCTTTTTCACCTCTTTTTTTCATTAATTCACCCACTTGATTAGAAGCGCTAAACGATGCAATCATATTATTGAGCATGTCACTTCCAGCTTGTGGAGAATTAGGCAATAAGATCAAATTTGAATTGGTATCAGCACCAATAGCCTGCAGCGTATCATAATGTTGGGTTACAACAATCAATGCAGAAGCTTCTTGAGAATTGATTCCAACTCTATTTAAAACATCAACACTTTCTACTAAACCTTTGGCAATTTCTCTTCTTTGATTTGCAATACCTTGTCCTTGTAAACGCTTGCTTTCGGCTTCTGCTTCTGCTTTAGCCACAATTCTAATTCTTGATGCTTCTGCTTCAAATTCAGCTACTGTTTTTTCTCTATCAGCAGCATTAATTCTATTCATTGCATTTTTTACTTGAATATCAGGATCAATATCTGTTACCAAAGTATTGATAATTGTGTATCCATAAGTAGTCATGGCTTCGTTCAATTCTCTTTTTACGGCAATGGCAATATCGTCTTTTCTTTCAAAAACATCGTCCAATTTTAATTTTGGAACCTCGGCACGAACGACATCAAATACATACGAAGTAATTTGATCGTGTGGATACTCCAGTTTATAAAAAGCATCATAAACAGTCTCTTTGATAACCATAAACTGAACTGAAACTTTTAGCTTCACAAAAACGTTGTCTTTTGTTTTTGTTTCAATGATAACATCTAATTGTTGAATTTTTAGATTCACACGTCCTGCAATTCTATCTATTAAAGGAATTTTTAAATGTAAACCGGATTGTCTGATACTTAAGAACTTTCCGAATCGCTCTACAACAACAGCTGTTTGTTGTTTTACCGTAAAAAAGGAAGACAGTAAAATAAAGAATCCAAAGACTAGTAAGATAATTAATGCAATGTTCATAATGTTTTTATTTTTAGTTAAAAATTATCTCACAATTTACAAATTAAAATGTTTACTTACTTGGTATTTTTTTAATAGATAAATTATAAGTGACATAAAAGAAAAGGCATCTAATTCACAATTCTTAATTTATGAATTAGATGCCTTTCTGTTAAACAATATTTTTGTAATCTTACAAAGTTGAAATTGCTTTCTGAATTCTCGAAATAGTTTCTTCTTTTCCGATAACTTCTACAATATCAAATAGGTGTGGGCCTTTCAACGCGCCAACCAAACTCAAACGAAATGGTTGCATTACTTTTCCCATTCCAATTTCGTTTTTCGTCATCCAGTCTTTGACAATGGTTTCGATATTTAGAGAGGTGAAATCGGTAATTGCTGCGACAACAGAAATTAATTCTTGCATTAATGCCGGAGTCTCAGCTTTCCAGTTTTTACTGGCTTTTTCATCATAATTTTTTGGAGCTGCAAAAAAGAAATCACTCATTTCCCAGAACTCTGATACAAAATGTGCTCTTTCTTTAATCAAGGAAACAATTTTCGTAACCTTGGATTCTTCAATATCAAAACCTTTTTCAGCCAAAATAGGGGAGAAGGCTTTAGCTAAAATAGCATCGTCTTGTTTGATTAAATATTGGTGATTGAACCATTTGTTTTTTTCAGGATCAAATTTAGCTCCAGATTTGTGAACTCTATTTAAGTCAAAAGCTTCTACTAATTCTTCCAGTGAGAATAATTCTTTTTCCGTACCGTCATTCCAACCTAATAATGCTAAAAAGTTGATTACAGCTTCCGGGAAAAATCCTTTTTCCCTGTAGCCTGATGAAACGCCTATGTTTGTTGTCCAGTCCAATGGAAATACAGGGAATCCCATTTTATCTCCATCACGTTTTGATAATTTTCCGTTACCAACAGGTTTCATAATCAATGGTAAATGAGCAAATTGTGGTGCTTCCCAACCAAATGCTCTGTACAACAAAACGTGCAAAGGCATGGATGGCAACCATTCTTCACCACGAATTACATGCGAAGTTTCCATTAAATGATCATCTACAATATTAGCTAAATGATACGTTGGCATTCCGTCACTTTTGAATAATACTTTATCATCTAAAAGATTAGTTTCAAATTTTACATCACCACGAATAATGTCATGCAAATGCAAGGTTTCATTCACCGGAGTTTTAAAACGGATGACATAATGTTCGCCATTTGCAATTCTTTTAGCAGTTTCGTCTGCAGAAATCACTAACGAAGTATCCAGTTTTTCTCTGTTTGTATGATTGTAAATAAACGTTTTACCTTGTTCTTCTTCTAATTTTCTTGCTTCATCCAAAGCTTCCGCTGTATCAAAAGCATAATATGCATTTCCGGAATTGATTAATTTAGTAGCATATTGTTGGTACAAATCTTTTCTTTCGCTTTGGCGGTAAGGGCCAAATTTTTCATTTTTATCAATAGTTTCATCTGGCGCAATTCCTAACCATTCTAGGGCTTCCATGATATATTCTTCTGCACCAGGAACAAATCGGTTTTGATCCGTATCTTCAATTCTTAGGAAGAAAATCCCATTGTTTTTTTTGGCATACAAATAATTGAATAATGCGGTACGAACGCCGCCAATATGTAAAGGTCCAGTTGGACTTGGTGCAAAACGCACCCGAACTTGTTTAGACATTGCTGTAAATTTTTTGCGAAGATACAAATTCGATTTCTGATGTTATTATCTGAAAATGAGATATTGTAAGATTAATGAGTTTGGTGATTTTTAACATTTCTTTATTCATTTAAATTATTACTTTTAGTGGTTATAAAAAATCAAAGTATAAATTTTGGAAAAACAGCAATTTATTTATCAAAAATTAGAAGCTTTCATCAGAAAGTTTTATACCAACGAATTGATTCGAGGAACTATTTTCTTTATCGGTTTAGGTTTGTTGTATTTTCTATTTACGCTTTTTGTCGAATATTTTCTTTGGCTTAAGCCAATAGGAAGAACCATTTTATTTTGGACTTTCGTTGGAGTAGAAGTCTATTTGTTGTGTCGATTTATTTTGTTCCCCATTTTTAAATTATTCAAACTTCAAAAAGGAATCGATTACAATCAGGCTTCGGCAATTATAGGAAATCATTTTTCTGAAGTGAGTGATAAATTGACTAACTTTTTACAATTATCAAATCCTAATGAGCATCAAATTAAATCCGAATTATTATCCGCTTCGATAGAACAAAAAGCCAATGCGTTGCAACCAATACCTTTTGGTAATGCCATAAATTATAACGGTAACAGGAAATATTTTCCTTTGGCATTGATTCCAATAGTGTTATTTGCTTTCTTTTATTTTTCAGGAAACAGCAGCATGATTTCTCAAAGTTTGAATAGAGTAGTGCATTTCAATTCTGCATTTATGCCACCGGCTCCTTTTAAATTTGTAGTTCTTAATTCGAATTTACAAACGGAGCAAGGAAAGGATTTTACACTTCGAATTAAAACTGAAGGAAAGATAGTTCCTGAGAATGCGATGATTTTTATTGATGACGAAAGTTATTTTATGGAATCGACTAAAGCGGGAGAGTTTCAATTTAAGATGGCAAAGCCCTCAGAAAATATTTTGTTCCACGTGGAGGGAAATGCTATTTCTTCTCCTGATTATGAACTTAAAGTGATAACCGTTCCCTCTATTGCAAATTTCGAAATGCAGTTGAACTTTTCGGCGTATTTGAATAAAAAATCAGAAGTTATCAAAGGAACAGGAAATGCTGTTATTCCTGAAGGAACTCGTGTTACTTGGAAGATGAATACGCTAGCCACACAAAGCGTGGATTGGATAGACGGATTTGTAAAAGCTACTTTTTCGAAAACAGAAAACAGTTTCGTTTTATCAAAAAATATTAGTCAAAATACAGATTATCAAATTCTTACTTCGAATGATAAAGTAAAAAACTACGAAAAACTCAATTATCATCTTTCTATAGTAAAAGATCAGTTTCCAACGATTAATGTAAACAACGCACCCGACAGTTTGAAGGTGGCTAAGAACTATGTTTTAGGTCAAATTTCGGATGATTATGGCCTGTCTAAACTTCAGGTTGTGTATTACGAAAGAGAGAAGCCGCAAACTGCTAGACGTGGAACAATTGCTGTTGAGAAAAGTGCTTTTGACCAATTTGTATTTTCGTTTCCAAGTAATCTCCCGGTTGTGCAAGGTGTATCTTATGATTATTATTTTGAAGTTTTTGATAATGATGCTATTCATAATTTCAAAAGTACGAAGTCATCTGTTTTCTCTAATCGTGTTGCTACAGATGAAGAAAATGAAGATCAAATTTTGGAACAACAAAATGACAATATCAATAGTTTAGAGAAGTCTTTGAAAAACCAGGACAAGCAAATTTCTGAAATGGAGAAGTTGCAAAAGTCGGGAAAAGAGAAAGAAGTTTTGGACTTCAAAGATCAGCAAAAAGTAAATGATTTCATCAAACGTCAAATGAAACAAGATGAAATGATGAAGGAATTTACAAAAAAAATGAACTATAATTTGGAGCAATTTAAAACGGAAAAAAAGGATGATTTAAAAGAGGAGCTTCAAAAGCGAATGGACAAAGCTGAAAAAGAATTGGAGAAAAATCAAAAGCTTTTGGATGAATTAAAGGAACTGAACGATAAAATTCAGAATGAAGAGCTGTTGACTAAGTTGGATAAATTTAAGCAAAACAGTAAAAACCAAACTAAGAATTTAGAACAGTTGGTGGAGTTGACCAAGAAGTTTTATGTAGAAAAGAAAGCCGAACAACTACGGGACAAATTGGACAAGCTTTCTGAAAAGCAAGATCAATTATCCAATGACGAAAAGGAGAACAAACTGGAAAAGCAAGAAGATATTAATAGGGAGTTCGATAAATTACAAGAAGATTTAAATGAGTTGGAAAAAGAAAATAAGGAATTAAAATCACCTTTGGATTTACCAAAAGACGATACTAAAGAAAAAAGTATTGATGATGATTTAAAGAAAGCTTTGGAGGAATTGAAGAAAGACAAAAAAGATAAAGCGAAGCCAAATCAAAAAAGTGCATCTAAAAAGATGAAAGAGATGGCGAAAAAAATGGCCGAAAGTATGGCTGCAGGAGATATGGAGCAGTTGGAGGAAGATGTTGCGATGTTGCGACAAATACTAGATAATTTATTGGCTTTTTCTTTATCTCAGGAAGAGGTGATGAATCAGTTTAGAAAGCATAAATCTGGGTCGCCAGCATTTAATAAAAACATTAAAATTCAGCAAGATTTAAAACAACAGTTTAAACATGTTGATGATAGTTTATTTGCGATGTCGTTGCGTAATCCAAAAATAGCTGAGGATATTACCAAAGAAATTGGCAATGTAATTTACAACGTTGACAAATCGTTATCCAGTTTAACCGATGCACAAGTTACTAAAGGTTTGTCGCACCAACAATACACAATCTCTGCAGCTAATAAGTTAGCAGATTTTCTAAGCGACATGCTTAACAATATGCAAATGCAAATGTCAGGTGCTGGTTCTGGCAAACCGAAACCCGGTCAAGGACTGGGCATGCAATTGCCAGATATTATTAAAAAGCAAGAAGGTCTTGGTGAGAAGATGAAAGATGGAATGAAAAAAGGAGATAAGCCAGGTGAGGGACAAAAAGGACAAAACGGCAAACAAGGCAAATCAGGTCAGTCAGGACAAGAAGGTGAAGGTGATGCGCAAGCTATTTTGGAAATTTATAAGGAGCAAAAGCAATTACGTGAAGCACTACAAAACGAATTGAACAAACAAGGATTAGGTGGTAATGGACAAAGCGCTTTGGAACAAATGAAGCAAATTGAAAAGCAACTATTGAATAAAGGGTTTAAGAACGAAACGCTTCAAAAGATACTGAATGTAAAGCAGGAATTATTAAAATTGAACACCGCCATTCAACAACAAGGAGAGGAAAACAAACGGCAATCTGAAACCAATAAAAAGGAGTTTAATAATCGGTCTAATGCGTTGCCAGCTGCTTTATTAGATTATTTGAATAGCATAGAAATATTAAATAGACAATCCTTACCTTTGCGCTCGAATTTTAATCAAAAGGTTCAAGAATATTTTAATAAAAAATGATCAATTTTAATTACGAAACCGATTTTAATTTAGACAACGAAGACGTTGTTGCTGCTTGGTTGGGAAAAGTTATAACCTCGGAAAACAAGAAAGAAGGAGAGATAAATTATATTTTTTGCAACGATGAATACCTGCATAAAATCAATGTAGAGTATCTTGATCACGATACGTTAACGGATATTATCAGTTTTGATTATTCTATGGGTAATGAATTGCACGGGGACATTTTCGTATCTATCGAAAGAGTTAAAGACAACGCTGTTGACTTTAATGTTTCTTTTGAGGAAGAATTAAAGCGCGTTTTAGTGCATGGAATTTTACACTACTGCGGTTTCAAAGATAAAGGCGAGGCAGAAGAGCTTTTAATGCGCGCTAAAGAAGATGAAAAAATCGCTATGTTCCACGTGAAACATTAGTGTTGTTTTGGTTTTCAAATCTAAAGTGTTTCACGTGGAACACAAGGTACAGATCTGATAAATTAGTCGTCAATGTTTCACGTGGAACAAATACACAGATTTCTAAATTACAATCCTGAATCAGGGTTAAATTATACAAGAAGATGTTTCTAAATGAATATGATGTGATTGTTGTGGGTGCAGGACATGCCGGTTCTGAGGCTGCTGCTGCTGCCGCAAATCTGGGTTCGAAAACCTTATTGGTGACAATGAGTTTACAGAATATAGCCCAGATGTCATGCAACCCAGCGATGGGCGGAATTGCAAAAGGACAAATTGTGCGTGAGATTGATGCATTGGGTGGATACTCAGGAATTGTTTCGGACAGAACTGCAATCCAGTTTAAGATGCTGAACAAATCTAAGGGTCCTGCGATGTGGTCGCCCCGTGTTCAAAGTGACCGTATGCGTTTTGCTGAGGAGTGGAGAATGATGTTGGAAGGGACTCCAAATCTTGATTTCTACCAAGAAATGGTCAAAGGTTTGATTATTGAAAATGGAAAAGTAAAAGGAATCCGTACTTCTCTTGGATTGGAGATACGATCTAAATCGGTTGTGTTGACCAATGGAACGTTCTTGAATGGTTTGATTCATATTGGTGAAAAACAATTTGGAGGAGGAAGAGCAGGCGAGAGTGCTTCGCATGGAGTTACCGAAGATTTAGTAGCTGCAGGTTTTGAATCAGGTCGAATGAAAACAGGAACGCCTCCAAGAGTGGATGGACGTTCGTTGGATTATTCGAAGATGAACGAAGAAAAAGGAGACGCCAAGCCGGATAAGTTTTCCTACTCAGACGTGACGTCACCTTTGGTTCATCAGAGATCTTGTCACATGACGTACACGTCACTTGAAGTTCATGATATTTTGAGAGAAGGTTTCGATCGTTCGCCAATGTTCAACGGAAGAATAAAAAGTCTTGGTCCAAGATATTGCCCTTCTATTGAAGATAAAATTAATCGTTTTGCTGACAAGGAAAGACACCAATTATTTGTTGAGCCCGAAGGTTGGAATACATGTGAGGTGTATGTAAATGGATTTTCAACTTCGCTCCCGGAAGATATTCAATTTAAAGCCTTAAGTTCTGTTGCGGGATTTGAGAAAGTTAAATTCTTTCGTCCAGGTTATGCAATCGAATATGATTATTTCCCGCCAACACAATTGAAACATACCTTGGAAACAAAGCTTATTGAAGGGTTGTATTTTGCAGGACAAATAAACGGAACCACCGGTTATGAAGAAGCTGCTTCCCAAGGATTGATGGCTGGAATAAATGCGCATTTAAAAGTGCATGAAAAAGCGCCCTTAATATTAAAAAGAGACGAAGCATACATCGGAGTTTTGATTGATGATTTAATCACAAAAGGTACAGAGGAGCCGTATAGAATGTTTACTTCTCGTGCGGAATACAGAACGTTATTACGTCAAGATAATGCCGATTTCAGATTGACGCCAATGTCGCATGAAATAGGTTTGGCTTCAGAAGCGCGTTTGCGTAGAATGGAACACAAATTAAATGAATCTGAAAAAATGGTGGCTTTCTTCAAAGAAACGAGTGTTTCGGTTGCAGAAGCAAATCCTATTTTAGAATCAAAAGATACGGCGCTGATTACGCAAGGGGACAAAATGTTCAAAGTGTTTTCTCGTCCGCAAATTGGTTTAGAAGACATCATGAAATTCGATAAGGTTGCAGCGTATGTGGCAGAAAATGATTTGGACCAAGAAATTTTGGAACAAGCCGAAATCCAAGTCAAGTATTCTGGTTACATCGAAAAAGAAAGGAACAATGCGGATAAACTGCTTCGATTGGAAGATGTAAAAATACCAGAGAATTTTGATTATGAAAAAATCAAATCGATGTCTATAGAAGCAAAACAAAAATTAAGCAAGATTCGTCCGGTAACTATTTCTCAAGCATCAAGGATCAGTGGTGTATCACCAAGTGATGTTTCGGTGTTGTTGATTTACATGGGACGTTAAGCATTGTAGATTTTTGATTAACGATTTTTGATTGCAGATTTATGAAAGTTCTGTAATCAGAAATCGTTAATCTTTATTCTTAAATCATTTTGTTCCACGTGAAACTACGTTGTGAAGGCTTGCTATAACTGAAGAATCATAAAAATAAATAAGTCAGCCCTGAAAGCATCCGTTGGTGTTTTCAGGGTTTAGTTTAAAATTAAAATATTAAAGAGTATTAATTAATGGACATTCCAAACCAAAAGCCTTTTTTAACCGTTAAAGATTATTCTGTTTCTCAGGAAATTTTCGACCTGTATCATGACGCTAAATTAGACATGCTGATTACGACTCCGCAACCTAGTTTAGAAAATTTAGGAAAGTACTACGAAAGCGTAGATTATATTTCGCATACGGATAGCAAAAGGTCTTTATTTGAAAAAGCATATCATTTTGTAAAAAGCATTGCGCTTAAAAACAAATTGAACTTAATCAATTCATTGCAACCAGAGAAAGGAAGCATTTTAGATATTGGTGCCGGAACAGGAGATTTTTTGTCAGTTGCTAAAAATAATGGTTGGCACACAATAGGAGTAGAGCCAAGCGAAAAAGCAAAAGCGATTGCAAAAAAGAAAGGTGTTTCATTTGTTGAAGAAACCAGCGAATTAGAGAATCATTCTTTCGATGTGATTTCGATGTGGCATGTTTTGGAACACGTTCCTAATTTGGAAAACCAAATCAAAGAATTGAAACGATTGCTAAAACCAAACGGGACTTTAATAATTGCTGTTCCAAATTTCAAATCCTTCGATGCAAAATATTACGGAAAGTTTTGGGCCGCTTACGATGTACCCATTCATTTTTGGCATTTCTCTAAAACAGCTATTAAAATGCTTTTCGAAAAAGAAGACATGAAATTGGTAAAAGTACTTCCTATGAAGTTTGACTCTTTTTATGTGAGCTTACTTTCGGAAAAATACAAAACTGGTAAAATGAATTATGTAAAAGCTTTTTTTGTGGGATTACGTTCAAATTTTAAAGCAAAGCAAAATTTTGAGTATTCATCACACATTTACATCCTTAAAAACAACTAAAAATCATTTTAAACGTATTTAAACACCGATTTTTAATCAATCCACATCAGTAATCGGGATTTTAAAGAAGGTTCATTTAAATTAAGATATGAAAGCCGATTTTAATAGTTGTAAATTATATCAAAACCAATCACAATAATAAAATCCTATATCATAAAAAAAGTAGCATTTTTAAAACTTTATGTCAATCCTATCTATTTTTTTATATTTTTGTCCATATTACTCAAAACTAGAAATTCAATAAAATGAAATCAATGATCTACGAATACCAAAAAAGCAATTTTAAAAATAAAAGTAAAAAAGCATTAGTGTTACTTGCATTATCAATTTCGATTGTTGCTTGTAACAAACCTGTCGAAGCAGTCAAAGAAGTAAAAACCGCTTACGTAGATACTTCAGAATTGATGAAAGAATATACAGAGGCAAAAGATCTTGAAGCAAAATACAAAGCAAAATCTGAAGAGAAAGGTAAACAGCTAGAAGCTGAAATTAATCGTTTCAAACAAGAAGCTGCCAACTTTCAAGCACAAGCACAAGCAAACGGTCAAGCTTGGGCACAGCAAAAAGGGGCTGAATTACAAAAAAGAGAGCAACAATTAGGGTACGCACAACAAGCGTTATCTCAGGAATTGCAAGTAGAGAGCGGAAAAGAAATGGATTCATTAGTTTCAGGAGTCAAAAAATTTATCAAAGCATACGGTAAAGAAAAAGGATATGCATACATCTACGGTACAGGTGACGCGGCTTCAATTCTATATGCTGAAGACAAATTTGATATCACAAAAGAAATCATCAAAGCTTTGAACGACAAATACAAAGCACCTGCTAAAACAGAAGAAAAAGCAGAAGCTAAAAAATAATTTTTTATATTAATTCAAAAAATTGCCTTCGTCTATCCTTAGATTGAAGGCATTTTTTTTGAAGCTATTTACTTCGTCAGTTCGCTTCGCTTGTGTCCCGCTATCCGCTGTAAACGTAGTTCACTGAACACCAATAAAATAAATGTACAATGAAGTAATCTCTCGTTTATAAAGTGTGTTTTCTTACCCTTCAAAGAAGTTTCCGTTGGTCGCTCTTTTCTGGCTATAAAAAAATCACTTTCTAAGTCTCGAGGATTTCCGCTACTATCACGGCTAAAAAAAACAATTCATCAGACAAATAGTTTCTTCAACTATAAAATGTATTCCTAAAATTCAATACTTTAGCTTTATATATACACGCCAAATGCAAACTATTTCAGAAGCCGCCGCTTATACCTTACAATTCATCAATCAAACCCATCGATCCGTTTTCCTTACCGGGAAAGCAGGAACGGGAAAAACCACACTTTTAAGGGAAATTATTCAAACCACGCACAAGAATACGGTTGTTGTGGCGCCAACAGGAATTGCGGCTTTAAATGCTGGTGGAGTTACGATTCACTCCATGTTTCAATTGCCGTTTGGAGGATTTATTCCAGATAATTCATCGCCTCAATTTTCTGAAAGTACTAAATTTGAAACCAAAGCTACTTTGCGTAGGCATTTCAAAATGAGCGGTTTGAAGAAATCAGTAATTCGCAATATGGAATTATTGATTATTGATGAAGTGAGTATGCTTCGTGCAGATTTACTGGATGCTATGGATTATATGATGCAAACCGTTCGTAAAAAAAGCACTGCTTTTGGTGGCGTTCAAGTGTTGTATATTGGCGATTTATTGCAGTTGCCACCGGTAATTCGGGACGAAGAATGGCGTACGCTTAAAAGTTATTACAAAGGAAAATTCTTTTTCCATTCGCACGTGGTGCAACAACATCCGCCATTATACATTGAATTGTCCAAGATTTTTCGTCAAACTGATGATACGTTTATTTCGGTTTTGAATAATCTGCGTAACAACCAGATTTCTCAGCAAGACATTCAAACGTTAAACCAATATGTAAAACCCGACTTTGACTTAAAAGCCAACAAAGGATACATTACCTTAACCACGCACAACAACAAAGCTGATTCGATGAATGCGCAAGCTTTAGAGGATCTAGAAGGTAAATTAGTAACGTATCAACCAGTTATTACAGGCGATTTTCCCGATAAGATTTTCCCCGTGGAACAAGAATTGAAATTGAAAGTAGGTGCTCAAATTATGTTTGTAAAAAACGATTTGTCCTTTGATAAACATTATTTCAACGGAAAAATGGGCGTTATCAAATCCTTGGGAAGCCAAGAGATTTTGGTTCATTTTCCCGAAGAAAACAAAACTATAGAAGTCGAAAAATACGAATGGCAAAACATTCGTTACAAAGTAGATCCAGCCACAAAGGAAATTGAAGAAGAGGTTTTGGGAACTTTTGTGCATTATCCCATCAAATTAGCTTGGGCTATAACGGTTCATAAAAGCCAGGGATTGACTTTTGACAAAGCTGCGCTTGATGTTTCGCAAGTTTTCCTGCCAGGACAGGCATATGTTGCATTATCACGTTTGCGCTCATTAGAAGGGCTTATTTTGCTTTCTCCGTTGCGCATGAACGGCATTTCAAACGATCAAGATGTGATGGATTATTCGTTGAACAAAGCTTCGGATTCATTTTTAGCCAGTGCCTTGCATTTTGAAACCAAGAATTTTATCCATAACTATCTGATCAACACGTTTGACTGGAGTGAATTGGCACAGGAATGGCGCAATCACCGATTCAGTTACAACGAAAACTCAGAGGTCTCAGGAAAATCAAAACATGCGTTGTGGGCCAAAAAGCAAAACGAAGTCATCGAACAGCTTTTGGATCCATCCAAGAAATTCATATCGCAATTGAACAAGCTTTTTGCTCCCGAAACAGTTGATTTAAATCATGTCTCGGAACGCATTCAAGCCGCTTTTAGTTATTTTTTGAAACCTATGGATGATTTGGTGTTTGAAATCCTTTGGAAAATCGAAGAAGTAAAACGCATCAAAAAGGCAAAGATGTTTTACGAAGAATTGATAGTTTTAGAAGAGGTACAAACCAAAGCTGTTCTACGCCTGATGAAGGCAAAATTATTGATAGAAACCGTTGTTGCGGGCGAAACCATTTCGAAAGAAAAATTGACCTCCTCAGAAATAAAAAATTACATCATCCGCAAAACGGAAGCTATTCAAAATCAATTCAAAGAACTCAACATTACTTTGATAGATGATGAGAAAGACGTGGAACGCTACACTTCAAAAAAATCAAAAACTGCATTGCCAAAAAAATCAACGGTGCAAGAAACCTACGAATTGTGGGTCGAAAAGAAATCCATTGATGAGATTGCGACCATTAGAGTATTGACCAAACAAACCATTTATTCGCATTTTGTAAAGTTGATACAAACCAAAGCAGTAGCCATTTCAGAAGTTTTACCAGCAGATAAAATGCAGGATTTAGCCGCCGCTTTTGAGGGGTACCGCGAAGAATCACTCAATGGGTTAATGGAAAAACACGGTCAAAAATTCTCTTGGGAAGAAGCCAGAATGTACAAAGCGAGTTTGAATTAATAACAAGAAAGTCTTACAACTAAAAAACCCTATTCGGTAAGAATAGGGTTTCGTTACTATAGTGATTCAATCAATATCCAAGCCTCTGGATTGTGCTTTATATTGATTTCTTTTTTTGCTTTTTCAGCTTCAGCAAATGTGGCATAACTACCATATAAAACGGGATAATAACCGTTTTTGTTCGGCGCGATTCGTTTGGCATCATATCCTAAACGATTTAAAATCCGCAAGGTTTTATCAGCATTTTTTTCTTCTCTGTAAACTCCAGCCATAATGTGGTAGGGCATTTTTGCTTCGGTAGTCGATTTTACAGAAAGTGTCACTGCAGGAACCGGGCTTTCGATAAAGAAAGTAGCTTGCTGAATTTTATTTTGAACTTGTTTTTGAACAGCAGTTTCAACCAGCAACGTTTCTGAGGCGATTTGGTTTTGATACATTGGATAACCAACACTTCCTGCAAGTCCTAATCCTAATACAAAAATAGCAGCGTATTTTAGGTAAGAATTTGTAGTTCTGGTTTCTTCAGGTATTAATGTAATTGTTGTTTTTTCTTCAATTGCTTCTATCTCTTTTTCGAAAATTTCTCTTTTTACAAGTGGAGAAACAAAAGGTGCCAACCCAAAAGAACTGGTTAAATAATTGGTTTGATCGTACGGAGTAAAAACAATATTTTTATCAGCGTTTAAACGAAGTTCACCGACATTTTTTATCGTAACATTCTGGTTTTCTTCGAATGTTTTTTTCCAATTAAAAACTTCGTATTGAATTTTACTGACAGCATATTCATAGGATGTCTTTTCAGCTAAAGCAATATGATTGGCTAATAGACCATCATTGTTTTTTAGATTCGCATTAAAGGCAATTCTTTTTGAAGGAGGAGAAAACGAATGCGTACTCTCATTAAGTGCTGCCGATTTAATTTCGGTCAAAAAAGCCCCGAAACCAGGAACGGTAACACATTGATAACGGTATAAAAGCTGCGCGATGTAAAGTTCGATTTTCATACATACAAAGTTATACAACCAAAATAGTTATCAAAATTTTATTCACAATTTTTATTAACAATCCGCATAAAAATTTATACATTTCACGTTCAAATAATTAGCATGAAGGAACAGGATTTATTTTATTTATTGGCATTACAAAGAATAGAAGGCGTGGGCGATATTATGGCCAAAAAACTGCTCACGCATTGTGGTTCGGCCGAAGCGGTCTTTACTACAAAGACTTCAGCGCTAGCGGCTATTGACGGAATTGGTAGTGTGCTGCTGAAAAATTTAAGAGATAAATCCGTTTTCGAAAAAGCAACTCAAGAACTGGAATTTATAAAATCGAATGAAATCAATGCAGTTTATTTTCTGGACGAAGATTATCCGGAACGGTTAAAACAGTGTATTGATGGTCCACTTTTATTATTCACCTCCGGAAATATCAATTTAAAAAACAGACGAATCATCAGCATTGTAGGAACGCGCCAAATTACCTCGTATGGAACGGAATTTTGCCGAAAACTGATCGAAGATTTAGCACCGCTTGATCCTATAATCGTGAGTGGTTTTGCTTATGGTGTTGATATTGTTGCGCACCAACTCGCAATGGAACATAATTTACAGACGATAGGAGTGGTGGCGCACGGTTTAAACCAAATTTACCCGAAAACCCATAAAAAATACGTGTCGAAAGTCGAGCAGAACGGTGGTTTTATGACCGAGTTTTGGAGTTCATCCAATCCAGATAAAGAAAATTTTGTTAGAAGAAACAGAATCGTTGCAGGGATGTCTGAAGCGACAATCGTAATCGAATCAGCGGATAGAGGCGGTTCCTTAATCACGGCAAATATGGCCAATGATTACAACCGCGATGTTTTTGCGGTGCCAGGACGCGTGACCGACAAGTACAGCCAAGGTTGCAATAACCTGATAAAAACCCAAAAAGCGAATGTCTTGACTACTGCCGCGGATTTGATTTATATTTTGAATTGGGATATTCAAAAGGAATCTAAACCCGTACAGAAACAATTGTTTGTAAGCCTAGATGATGGCGAACAAAAAGTATACGATTACCTCCTTAAAACCGGAAAAGAACTGATGGATATTATTGCTTTGCGCTGTGATTTCCCTATTTACAAAATCTCAGGAATGCTCTTAAATATGGAACTAAAAGGCGTTATAAGGCCATTACCCGGCAAATTATTCGAAGCAATATAAATGCGACAATCGAGAGTTTTTTGTTAAAACAGCGCCTTAAAAATCGCGCTAATTTTTTTAAAGGTTATTGCAGAAGTATGTCCATAGAAATCATGCGTGTGTTTTTCTAGGAGCAGCATATTTTTATCTAGCACACGAGTTGTCCCGCTGTACGTTTCAATCTCTTATGCCAAACCCTGGCACAAGAGGATTTCCACTACCATCGGGGCTAGGTGAGAACGTTTTGTTTTCATAAAAAAAAATAGGAACTACGTTTTGTAATACTGCTGTTTGAATTATCCGTTTTGCAAGCGCTACGGTTTGTTTAGACCTAACAGGTTTTTAAAACCTGTTAGGTCTATTTCCTTATCCAATTCTAGAAAATTATCTTCTGCATTACAGTATTTTTATCAAGGTTTTGGAATGGGTGCGAAGTAAGTGAAATTCGCACAGCAGCCCACAGTTTTTAGGAGTTTTTTTAAAGAACACTTCGAGCGGCTGGGTTTATTTAAGTATAAAAAAAATGCGCAAAGTCAGAGACATTTGCGCAGCTTTTCATAGTAACACTTCGGTGAGTGGGGTGTTGTAAGTAGAGATATATCCATTATTTAACCGAGAAATTTAGTACATATCCGCGCACGATCGGGGTTAACAAACAGTTTGTATTTTTTTATATTAACTCATCAAACTTAAGATTGCATTCGCCTGCTTAAGAAAAACAATTGTTAATTAATTTTTATGACGAGACAATTATTTTAATAACTTTAATTTTATCTTCTGAAGTAATTTTTACAAAATATATCCCATTAGATAATTTTTTTGTGTCAATACTAACTTTGTTTGTGTTATAGCTTTGTTTAAAAATTGACTGACCCGTTACTGATATGATTTCTATATTATTAATTATTAAATTATTTTCAATATTTAAAATATTAGACACAGGGTTTGGATAATATTTGAGTCCAATAAAATTATTTTCATTAATTGATAATAGTGATGTTTGGTTAAATTTTAAATTATCTAAATAGGCGTTATCACCAATGTTAACTGATGATTTTCCAATATGCTGAAGTGAAATAGAAATAGATCCGCCTAAATAAGGTGTTAAATCGTATTGTAGTGTACTCATTGGATCTAAACTCGTTGAATTTGGTTTTAGTACATCTCCAATGACGTTACCGTTTACAACTACTCTAAACATAGATTCATCACTATTGTCATTAAATGTTTGCTTTAAATCGAAGGACATAAATAAACTCGTCATTCCTGAGGCGTTTATTTTCATATTAATTTTTGTAATATTATTTTGGTTATTAAGCCAAGTGTTGGTTTGATTAGACACCCATGGAACGGCCGAAGAGTTAGATCCAGCCATTCTCAGTAATTTATTTGTATTATTATTTACATCTGATTGAATTGTGGCCAAACTATTTTGAGTGCTTTCTAAAATGAATTTATTGTTTGCACCATATTGAAAATCAAATATTTCAGTGTTATTTGTAATAATGTTTGTATAAGCTTCTTTCAATTCAAAATTATCTAATATCATATTTGTAGCTCCTGAAGCTCGTGCTTGAAGAATAAAACTATAATCGCCCGAGATGATAGGTGTAAAAACAAAACTATTAGAATTGTATCTATATTCACTTAATATGCCTATTCTGCTCAGTTCTGTTTCCATGTAGTGCATCATATTTCCTCTTCCGACATATATGCGAAGACTCTGTGCATCATATTCGTAAGATTTTCTAGCATCTAAACTAAATCTATAAGTAGTTCCCGCTTTTAAATTAAAGGTTGGAGATATAATTCCTGTATAACCACTTGGTCCAGAAAAGCTATTAATCCATAAATAAGTGCTGTCTCCATTTCCATTTAAGGTGTGATCTCCATAATAAGAATTAGTATTTAAAAGAAAAGGAATGTTATATGAAGTAATAGTTCCACCTTCTAGTCTGCTAAAACAGGCCGGAAGTAGATCTTTGCCATATTGTGATAAACTATTAAAATTTTCAATCCATGGTAATTGTTTTATATCACATGTGGTTGTAAAATTTTTAGGCCCTACTATTATTGATTCTCCTGACTTACAAGTAGTTTTAAAATAGAAATCATATTTTGTTGTTGATTGTAAATTTGTAATTAAAATTTCATTTAAATTACTGTTAACAGTGATGCCTGTTCCAATGGTAAACCCAGTAATACCATATTCTATAGCAACATTCTCACCATTAGTATTGTCCCATTTAACTAATGCAGAATTACTAGAGATGTTTAAAAACTGGACATTAATTGGTTCTATGCAGTTGTTTTGATCTAAATATCTAAAATCATCAATATTATAAGTGTTCGAAAAGTCACTGCCAGCTAATTTAAAGGCTACATGGTTATTTGTTCCCATATAATTAGTAAAATCTACATTTATTTCTTTTCCATAAGCAGGCATATTATCAGTATCTAAAATTTGATACGGCGAGAATGTCGTTAAGTCTAAGGGGTTTGACAAAGTTCCAACGGTAACAACCTGTGGTGAACTGCTATTATTTTTATTTATCCAAAATTTCACTCGCTTCGTATTAGTAAAATCACCTAAATAGGGAGAAATAAAGTAAGTCGGTTTACTTGCATTATTAGAATTGTAAAAATAACCTGAATGTGGTGAGCTATTAAAATTTGTAAAATGATATCTAGCTACACCAGCATAAATATTCTCATTAGAATTTTCGTTTGTACTCCAGCAAAAGTTAGGAATAAGATATCCATTTGAGGCGGGATATTGATCAAAATTTTCTGTAAAAGGAGCATTTACTGTACACGATATTTTAAACTCATATAAATTACTCCAATTTATAATATTAGTAGTGCAGATGTTTCTAACTCTATATTGGTATTTAGTGTTTACATTTAAATTAGGTATTTCCAACGGTAAGCTTGTAGTTGTTAAAAGTGAACCGGTTCCGGGTGTAAACCCTATTGGTCCATATTCAATTTCACAATTAATGGGATTATTATTGTTTGTTTTCCAACTTAACGTAGCACTGCTAACACCATTTTGCGCAGCTGTCAAAGAGCTTGGCCGCGAACATTGATTATCGGTATAAACAAAATCGTCTATGAATAGTAAATAATTACTTGTATTACTATTAAACATTCTTATGCCAATAAATTTATTAGTTCCATTATAATTTGAAAAATCTACAGAGTAATTTTTCCATTGATTTATTGCAAATCCAGTCGTAATGCTTTCATAAGGAACAAAAGTGCTATAATCTTCAGGATCTGACAAGGTTCCAATTTGAATTGATGTTAATGTTGAATAACTGTTTGATGGAACATAAGCCCAAAAAGAAATTTTTCGTTCATTATTTAAATCTAGAAGTCTCGGAGTTACTAAAATAGATTTTTCATTTACTAGTGCATCTGGACTATTTTTAAAACCATTAATCATCATTAATTTTGTTCCAGAATGCGCAGTAGATGAACCTCCATATGGTGGTGTAGTATAATTTATAAACGCGTCTGGACTATAAAATCTATCTTGTATATCTGGCGTTGTTCGTGACCAACAAGTGGTCAAATTAAAACTATCATTTTCAAAATCGTAGGCATATCCAGTTGTAACTCCAGTGCATTTTGTTTTAAAAACACCTCTGTCAGACCAATTACTATAATTAGTTCCACATTTGCTTCTTACATAAAAGTCATAATTTGTAAAACTAGATAAATTGCTTATTGTGGATACTGTTGATGTACAAGAGATTGTTATTCCGTTTCCAATTGCAAAACCAGAAACTCCATATTGAATTTCCCATTCTCCATTGTTTGGAGCATTGTTGTTTTCCCAACTTATTTTTGCAGATTCAAAATCAGATTTTATTAGTTTAAGATTTACAGGTTCTTTACACGAGGGTGTTGACTCGTATGTAAAATCATCTATATTAAATCTAGAGCTATTGGAGTCTAAATTATTTTGTTTGATTGCAATATAATGATGATTATTAGTGACATTGTAATTATCTAAATAAACAATATGTTCTTTCCAGTAGTCATTAGTTTTGTAGCCATTGATTTCATTCATTTCAGTAGGTAAAATAGTTTTGAGTGCTATAAATGTACCTGCATCATCTGGATTTGACATCGTTCCAATAGTCAAGGAGTTTTTGTTATAAGCGGATCCATCAACATCACTGATTAAGAAAAACTTAATTCTTTTTGTATTATCTAAATCAGTAATATACGGTGTTAAAATGAAAGATTTTTGTGTGTTAGAAGTAACTTTATTCACCATGCTAATGTATCTACTTCCAGTTCTTGGCTTCAGGGTATGACCTATTAATGGCGCTTGATCAATAGAAGCTCCACTTTCTAATTTTGTCCAACAAGGATTAAAAAAAGGGGTTTCCAAAAAAGAGGTTTTATATCCACTAGATATTGTGGAGCATGAAGTTCTAAAAGTTTGGACAGGTGTCCAGTTTGAGTATAAACCAGGGGCGCAATTTGCCCTAATTTTTACTTCATAGTTTGTATTGCCTACTAAGTTTTCAAGTATATAGTTCTTATTTGTACTAATATTAATTGTTTGTGTAATATCACGTGTGATGTCTTTCAAATGTAATTCCCAGCTAGTTTGAGCATTATCTGCATTAAAATTTACTATTGCCTTTTCTTCGCTGACATTGCTCACACTTAAATTAGTATTGTCATAACAATTTACAGATTGATCATAGCTAAAATCATCTAGGTAAATATCACCAGTAGCACCCATATTTTTTATTGCGATGTATTTATCTTGACCGTTATAATTATTTAAGAAAACTTCTATTTTATTAAATGTACTTCCAGTAAGCATCACTGTTTTTAATGGATGGAAAGTATTAGCATCATAAGGATCAGTAATTGTACCCAAAACAAGTGGATAGTTTCCTTGAAAACCATTAGCATATATTGAAAATTTTTTATCTGCTGCAAGATCATTTAATTTTGGCGATACTAATATTAATCCATAGTTATAGTACCATCCCATATATACAGATTTACCTGTAGAACCATTAGCCAAAACGTTGGTTTCTAAAATATTACTATTTGAGTTTTCCGTTGTGTTTTGTAGTCTATACCCACGCCAGCCTTCAGCTATAGCAGAAGTATTAAAATTAAAACTATATCCTACAGATTTTGAAATAGCAGCATAATCTGAATTTATCGTAAAATAGTCTTCCCACGCACCAGGTTGAGCAAAAATACTATGAAAATTTCTGCTAAAATCCCACGAAATAAATGGATTGATTTTAATCGTTGAAATATTAGCTGAATAAATTAATGCTGAATAAATTTCTTCATTGCTTCCAGTTACTTTGTATCTGTATTTCCAATAAGTGGAGTTGTTTCCTTGAATAGTGAAATTACCATTAATATCTAATTTTACAACTTGCGCCTTTACGCTAAATATAAAAAAGGTTAGAGATAGAACTATAATAATTCTATTCTTTAGAAGGTATTTTTTTTTCATTAAATTGGATTAAGTCCGGTAAATATATTAAAACATTTTAATATGTTACAATCTACCATTTAGTATTAAATCACCCCTCTACGAAAACAGATGACGTTGTATTTTACTTATACTATTCTTCGATACTTTTGTTAACTAAAAAACTCCAGCTGCTCGAAGTATTCTAAAAAAAAATTCTTTAACACTGCTGGTTGCTGTACGAACCTCTGTGACTTCGAGCCATTTTATATTGTATTGCACCGCAGATTCGCTGATTAAAAAATACTATAATCTGCGAATCTGCGGTTATTTTAGAAAGTTAATTATATTTCGAACCCCACTCTCCGAAGTATTCTTTTTTAGAAAAAAATGCTATTAGAACTAGCTGCTGTGCGAATGTCTCTGACTTCGCACCCATTTCTACATGCCGTTCCAACTTTATCGAACTCAACATTCATTGTATTTTAAAAAAATATTCTAATTCATAACATCAACAATAGGAGAGTCTGCTTTTCCTATTTAAAATAATCCTGAATCGGAGCTAGAAATTCTTTGAGGCGCTTTGATTTTAATATATAAGTCATTTAAGCTTTCATGAAATAGAAATAAAACTATAAAAAACCTACATGACTTATATGTTTTAAAAAATAAGTTTGTTACACCTCAAAACCCAATTTTTCTCTCACTCTTCCTAACACGCCATTGGCAATAGCCGAAGCTTTTCCAGCACCTATTTTCAACAAGCCATCCACTTCAGGAAGGTTGTTCATGAAATACTTGTATTTTTCTCTTTCGGTTTTAAAAGTTTCACAAATTAATTCATACAGGGCTTGCTTAGCGTGACCGTAACCGTAATTTCCGCCAAGGTAAAGTGCTTTCATAGCTGCAATTTGTTCCTCTGTAGCCAATAAAGAATAAATAGCAAACGCATTACAAGTATCTGGATTTTTAGGATCTTCAAGTGGTGTGCTGTCGGTTTCAATGCTCATGACTTGTTTGCGCAAGGATTTATCATCCAGGAATATATTGATAATATTATTGGCTGATTTACTCATTTTTCCGCCATTGGTACCCGGAATAAGCATGCTGTCTTCCTGAATTTTAGCTTCGGGAAGTACAAAGGTTTCACCCATTTGGTGGTTGAAACGTGACGCTACATCACGAGTGATTTCTAAATGCTGTAATTGGTCTTTACCTACAGGGACAAATTCCGCATCGTATAATAAAATATCGGCCGCCATCAGCATTGGATACGAAAACAGTCCAGCGTTTACATCTTCCAATCTATCGGCTTTATCTTTAAACGAATGCGCCAAGGTTAAGCGTTGAAAAGGGAAAAAACAACTTAAATACCAAGACAATTCCGCTGTTTGTGGCACATCAGATTGTCTGTAGAAAACCACTTTATTTACATCTAAGCCACAAGCCAACCAAGCTGCGGCAGTGCTGTAGGTATTGGTTCGTAGGGTTTCTCCGTTTTTGATCTGCGTTATCGAGTGTAAATCAGCAATGAAAAGAAAGGATTCGTTTTCGGGTTTATTGGATAATGCTATTGCGGGGATAATTGCGCCAAGTAAGTTTCCTAAATGTGGTGTTCCGGTACTTTGAACGCCGGTAAGTATTTTTGCCATTATTTCTTTTTTCTTAACCGCAAAGTTCGCAAAGATTTTCGCAAAGTTCGCAACGATTGTAAAGTTTTTCTAATAGGTAGATTTCCAAAGCAAATTCTTTTATTATTATTCGCCTTCGATTTCTTACTTTTGAACCTATGAAAGGATTAAAAATTATTTTTTGGGTACTGTGGCGTGTGTGGTTTTATATTTTAATGGCCATTCCCATATTGGTAATGTTTCCTTTTTTGGTGCTGTCTATTTTGACTGAAAGCGGCTATCCTTATTTTTTTAAGATGGCTCGTATTTGGGCAAAATTCATTCTTTTTGGTATGGGTTTTTACTATAAAATAGATAAAGATCAGGAAATGCAGTACCAAAAAAGTTACATGATTGTGGCCAATCATACTTCTATGGCTGATATTATGTTGATGCTTGCTATAACTAGGAATCCTTTTGTTTTTGTAGGCAAAAAAGAGCTTTCAAAAATTCCTTTGTTTGGGTTTTTCTACAAAAGAACCTGCATCTTGGTTGACAGAGGTTCTACAAAAAGCAGAATGGAAGTTTTTGATCGGGCGCAAAAAAGAATTAATCAAGGTTTAAGCATTTGTATTTTCCCAGAAGGCGGAGTTCCTGATGATGAATCGATACTTTTAGATACTTTTAAAGATGGTGCTTTCCGATTAGCGATTGAACATCAAATTCCGATTGTTCCCATCTCGTTTGCCGATAATAAAAAGCGATTTTCTTATACTTTTTTCAGCGGAAGCCCCGGTATTATGCGTGTCAAAATGCATGATCATGTTGATACTTTAGGTAAAACAGGCGTTGATCGCAAAAAAATTCGAGAGGATGTTCGTGACATAATTTACAATCAGTTAGTTGCTTTCGATTCAAATCCAATTAAAAGCTATAACTAACCCCAGAATATAGTCCAATAAATAACGGTGTAAAGCCTCCTGAGTTATTTGAAAATGTATTCACTTGGTACTTTAGCATCGGTTCTACATTGATTTGAAATGATTCTAGTATTTTGTATCTAAATCCAAGTCCCACATTTGTACTAAAATGAATCCGATTTAAATTGTTTGCTTCGCCTAAATTCATGTTGGTTTCTGAGGAAACTAACGCTATTTTATTCTGGCTGAGAAATAATGTACTTACACCTCCAATAAGGTTAATGCCAAATTTTTTGTCTAACACGGTATAGGAAACTTCCAATGGGATTTCATAATATCCCATTTTTTGATTGATAGCACCCGTATTTGTTTTCTGTAGGTCTTTTTCAAAAGGTGTTAGCGAAGTAAGCGATGCTGCATTTTTAATTTCAATTAAGGCTTTTGATGAATACCGTATATTGGTAAGGTTGTTGTTGACCAATCCCGTTGTATACACGACGTTATTGGTGTTGTATCCTAGCGACAACCTGCTAATTCCGCTTCGTAAAGCTATTTTTTTAGAAATAGCATACGTTATACCAATTCCGAAACTTAAGCTGTTTTCGGCTGTTTTTTGATTTTCTAAAAATTGAGGGTCAATGGCAGAACCGCCTGAATTGGGATTTAAATACACTGCCGCAACATTGGGTGTAATGTGCCATTTTTTATTCGGTTTTAGTGCGATATATTCCTTTTCGGACTCAGATTTGTTTTTAAGAATTTCTTCTAGTTCGTTTGTGGTTTTTAAGGACAGCTCAGATTGATGGGTTTCATCAATTGCTGCAATCGATATGCGCGGGACATCTGCAGCGTCACTTTTGCCGAAAGGCAGATTTTGAGTGTTATTTTCTAGTACTTGATTTTTCTGTAAACGGTTGTTGTCCTCTGCTATTGAATTGGTTTGATTTATCTGTGAATGATTTTTTTGGAAATAAACAACAGCAGATTTTTGATTTTTTTCTTGGTGCGAATTGATTTTAAATTGGTCAGGCGGTGTATTATTTTTTTCATTTTTTTTCGCAGTTTTAATGGTGTTCACTATAACTTGAGGAATTCTATTTATTTCTAAAGGATTGCGCTCTTTTTTTGTTGAACGAGTAACAGAATCCGTGCTGTCGAACGAATTTTTGATCACTTTCGTTTCTATAACCACATTTTTTTGAAAGTCATTTTTGGTAGCGGTATACCATGCAAATACGCCTAGAAGGATGGTGGCCGCAATACCAGATGTTTTTATCCAAAAAGGAATGCGTTTTTTGTCCTTATCTTTTTCTTTTAAAGCCAATTGAATGTTCGCCCATGTTTGTTCGCTGGGCTCTGATTCAAAATCTTTGAAGCGTTCTTGAAACAACCGATCTATGTTTTTCTTGTCGTTCATTGTGCCTGTGAATTTGTTTTGATTTTAGTGTGATGGTCTATTTTTTCTTTCAAAATAGCTCGGGCTCTAGCGAGATTTGACTTTGTTGTGCCAGTGGTAATTTGTAACATTTGAGCAACTTCCTTGTGAGAATAACCGTCGAGCACATAGAGGCTGAATACTAATCTATATTGATCTGGTAACTCTTGAATGATTTGCAGTAGATAATCAATTGAGATGTTTTCGTCTTCAACTTCGACATTTTCCTCAATAATAGCCTCGTTGATAACCTCCATATAGCGTACACCTCTAAATTTTTGAAGCGCATTATTAATCATTACTTTCTTTGCCCAACCTTCAAAAGAACCTTTAAAAGTAAACTGTTCGATTTTGTCAAAAATAAGTATAAAACCATCTTGCAGGTTGTCTTGGGCATCGGCATAATTGCTAGAGTATTTTAAGCAAACACCAAATAATTTCTTAGAAAATAGATGGTAAAGTTGCTCTTGTGCCTTAGGGCATTTTTTTTTACAATCAGCAATTATTTGATCTAATCCCACAGATTTTGGACTATTAGTTAGTTGGTAACGGGCACTTCTACTTCTTCAAATTGGTTGACACCATTGGCGTCTTTTCCTTTATAAAATTTAAAAATATACGAACCGGTATTGGTTACATAAAATTTAAAAGTAACTTCTGATTGTGCTGGTACAGTCTGTACACAAGCTTGATCTTTATCAACGGCAGTTTGAATAGCGATGGTTCTTGTATTCAAGTCTTTACTGTAATAAATCCCTTGATAGAAGTGGCATTCTGTAGGTCTTGTAAATTTTAATGTGATTTCGTACGTTTCTCCTAATTTAAAAGTGGTAGGAATGATGAAGCTGTCTATTGGATTGACTTCATAACTGTAATTAGGTTGGTCATTCTCTGCGCTACAACTTATTAAAGTCAATAAAATAAAAGTGAGTAAAATAAATTTTTTCATTTGTACTAGTTTTAAAGTTACTATTCGGTTCGTTTTTAAGAATTAAAAACAATTTTAGTATTGGATGACTAATTATAAAAAAGGTTGCGTTATTCATAAAAAAAACCCGAGAATATCGGGTTTTAAGGGTTATGCTTCAGCTAATTCTTTTATTCTAGCTTTAATTTTTTCTTCTAATTCATCTGCCAATTCCGGATTGTCTTTGATCAATGATTTAACAGCATCTCGGCCTTGTCCTAATTTGGTTTCGCCATAACTGAACCAAGATCCTGCCTTTTTGATGATTTCAAATTCTACAGCAAGATCTAAAATCTCCCCTGTTTTTGAAATTCCTTCACCATACATGATGTCAAATTCAGCGATTTTAAATGGTGGAGCTACTTTGTTTTTTACGACTTTTACTTTAGTTCTATTTCCAAGTACGTTGTCACCATCTTTAATTTGAGTAGAACGACGAATATCTAAACGAACTGAGGCATAAAATTTCAAAGCATTTCCTCCGGTTGTTGTTTCTGGATTTCCAAACATGACCCCAATTTTTTCTCTTAATTGGTTAATGAAGAATACCGTACAATGTGTTTTACTAATGGTTCCAGTTAATTTACGTAATGCTTGCGACATCAAACGCGCGTGAAGACCCATTTTAGAATCTCCCATTTCTCCCTCAATTTCACTTTTAGGAGTCAAAGCTGCAACCGAGTCAATAACTACAATATCGATTGCTCCTGAACGAATTAAATTCTCTGCGATTTCAAGAGCTTGTTCCCCGTTATCAGGTTGTGAAATGATCAAGTTTTCTATATCTACACCTAATTTTTCAGCATAATTTCTGTCAAATGCGTGTTCTGCATCAATAAAAGCTGCAATTCCTCCTGCTTTTTGTGCCTCGGCAATGGCGTGAAGTGTCAAGGTTGTTTTTCCAGAAGACTCTGGACCGTAAATTTCAATGATTCGTCCTCGTGGATATCCACCAACTCCAAGGGCTAAATCAATCCCTAAAGATCCAGATGAAATAGTTTCTACTTCTTCAATGGCTTTGTCACCCATTTTCATAACCGTACCTTTCCCGTAGGTTTTGTCGAGTTTGTCAAGCGTAAGTTGTAGCGCTTTTAATTTGGATTCTTTTTCTGTACTCATCTTCTCTTTTACCTTTTCTTTCATCTATTTGTATTGTTTTATAACTCTAAGAAACTGACAGTAGGACTAGTTGTCCTAATATGTCAATTGTGTAACATCATTTATTTACGTAAAAATACTTCTTTTTTTAATCAAAATTTTCTCTTTCAATAATATTTTAAATTAAAAATTACAAGTCAATAATGCGATTTAAGTGAACAAAGCTTTCAGTTCCGTTGCATCCTGAGGGTTGAGTTTCCCGGCAAGCACTAAACTCAATTGTTTGCGTCTCAAGGCTGCTTCAAAACGTTGTTTTTCTAGTTCAGTTTCAGGTATAATTTGCGGTACTTCAACAGGTCTTCCCGTATCATCAACTGCGACAAAAGTATAAATGGCTTCGTTGGCTTTAGTTTTGTTTCCAGATTCACGGTCTTCTACCCAAATATCAATATAGATTTCCATCGAACTTTTGAAAGAGCGGGAAACTTTGGCTTCGACCGTAACCACACTTCCTAGTGGAATGGCTCTGTTAAATGCCACGTGATTTACAGATGCTGTTACAACTATTCTTCGGGAATGTCTTCTTGCTGCAATACTTGCTGCGCGATCCATTCGGGCTAATAATTCACCGCCAAAAAGATTATTCAAAGGGTTTGTTTCACTTGGTAAAACTAAATCAGTGAGTATTGTTAAGGATTCAGAAGGATATTTTGGATTCATATTTTTAAAATAAAAAGTAAGATAGTATTATTCAATATAATGAGTTTAATTCAACCAATACACAGCTAGTATTGCGGGGATAAAATAAATCACAATGGTTCTTGCGCCATCATAATCTTTGGCAAGGCGCTGGCCAAATAGTAACATCAATAAGGTAACACAAGAAAAAACGGCGCCGTAGAAACCAAAAACCCTTCCGTTGTTAATTAATAATTGGATACAACCTACCACACATAAAATTCCGGAAATCAATTCTAGAATCAAAATATTAGCCAAAGCTAATGGGACTTGATTTTTTAAAGGTGTCTTTGCAAAGTGGCCTTTTAACCAATCGATATTGTCTTTCCAATAAAATAGTTTGTCGTATCCAGATTGTAAAAAAGTAATGGCCAAGAAAATTAAGATTAAGATAGAGGTAATGTTGTTCATTTTTTTATTTTTTATGAATTAATCGAGTAAGTTTTATAGATAAATCGGTTAAAATAATTTTGGCGTTCCCGTTGCGCTCAATGTGATACATAGCCTCCGAAAGTTCTGTAAAAATAGCATTGATATTGTTGTTATTTACAAATGGAGCAAATTTCCCTAGTTCAAATTTCTCCACTTGAGGTTCCATGTAGACTAAGCTTGGTGTTTGATAATTTAACAAAAGCGCTTGGCGAAACATTTCGATACAAAAATGTAGAAACTTCTTTTGGGTTTCTCTTCCTAAACCCGCTATTTGTTCACTCCACAGAATCAAATCTTGAATCGCGGCCGCATTTCCTTTTGCCCTAAATGCTGCTCTAACCCAGTCAACAAACCATTTTTCAAAAAAAACAGATTCGCTATCGGGTTGTAGTAATTGCAGTGCTTTGTTGAAATTTCCTTGTGCTTGATGTGCTATTTTCAAGGCTATTTTTGGATCAATATTTTTTTTCGAAACTAAGGCGTCGGCGATATCGGCTTCGGGTAATCCATTGAAATGAAGCACTTGGCATCGAGAGCGAATGGTTTGAATGATATCTTCCTCGTTTTCTGAGATAAGAATGAATACCGTTTTCTCTGTAGGTTCTTCCAATAATTTTAATAATTTATTAGCGGCAGCGGTATTCAATTTATCTGCCATCCAGATAATCATTACCTTATAGCCACCTTCATAGGATTTTAAAGCAAGTGATTTTAAAATTTCTTGCGCGTCATCTACCCGGATCTCTCCTTGTTTATTTTTAACACCTAATATTTGATACCAATCAAATAGGCCAGCATACGGATTTTGCTCTAGAAATTCGCGCCATTCTCTTATGAAATCAATGCTTTTTGGTTTTGTTTTTACATCTTCGGTACTTACGGTTGGGTAAATAAAATGCAAATCAGGATGCGCTGTTTTTAGGAATTTAATGTTGCAAGCAGGGTTAGTACTATCGTTTTCTGCATTTTGATTGTTGCAAATAATATATTGTGCATAGGCGATAGCCATTGGTAAAGTGCCACTTCCTTCCGGTCCAATAAACAATTGTGCATGTGGAATTCTTCCTAGATCAGCACTTTTTGTCAAATGACTTTTAATATGTTCTTGTCCTAAAATTTCTGAAAATAGCATGAAGCAAAGATAGAAGAAAATGGTTTAGTCTAAAATTTTTATAGGGCAAAGTTTATAGACAAACAGCTTATAAAATGTCTGCTTTAAATTATGAGAATTGCTTTCATATTTTTGTGGATTGCATTAAATTAGTGTTTTATAGAAGTAAAAACGAGTGTGAACGGCTACCTAAATTTTAGTTAGTCATAAGTGTCAAATTAAGTGCCGCTTTGACAAATTTAGGTAGATTTAGGCATCAATAATATAATGGTAAAACGCTATTTTTTTTGTTGAAAAGAGTTGAATAAAATAGTGAATAATTAGTAAAAAGAATGGTGTTTTCTGCATTTATTTTCGTAAACTTTAGATTTTAAAAGTGAATTAAGTTTAAAAATAGTCATTAAAATGATTCTAAAAGCTTTACAAATATCAGTTTATAGCTACAGTAAATAGTTTGTTAATTGTAAATTTATTTGTTTTTATCTCACTGTTAAATTTTTACTTTATGAAGTAATATCTTATTTTTTATTCTTTTATTTTGTGCTTTTTTTTGTATGAAATAAAACCAAAATCAAAAGTCTTAAATAATTTATTAACAGTACTTTAGGTTCATTATTTTGAATTTATATTGTTTTTTTTTGGTATTTTTTACATTAATAAATCTTACATTTTTTTATTTTTTTTATTTTAGGTAAAAATAAAAAAAACCGACTAACTGCTTGTTTTGTCGACCATTTACTTTTATTTTTCCATTTGCAGCGTTTTTTTAGTTAAAATAATTAACAGTAAATGTTTTTTATTTTGGTTTTATTGCTTAGTTTTGGAGCATACTACTAATTTTAAAGTTCAGATTATGAAGGCAAATATTGTTTTTTTAAGTATTTTTTTAAGTACCGCAAGCGTAGGGTTTTCTCAAAATAAAGTTGTTGTTCAGAGTATCATAAGCAGAGATGCTGCAATTAGAAAATACCACGAGTTAGATGAATTGAAAGGCATGCAAAAAGGACAACTTTTAGAATTGTATACGGAGCGTTTTAGAGTTTTGACAAAAATTTTACCAAATATTGCTTTGGCTAAAACTCCAGGGGTTACTATTGCAGATCTAGGTATACCTAACGATGCTGAAAACAGGAAAACGATGGAAGCACAAACAGCTAGTACTACTGGATTTATAACACAAACAGAAGACTTTCAAAGAAAAATGTTGCCTTATTCAGATAAAAACACCTTGATATCAGCAATTCTATTTTATGAAAGCACATTAAAATCATTACACGAATTTGAAGGTTTGTAGGCTTAAGGTCTAAGGTTTCAATTCAATTAAATAATTTATTAATTTAATTTTTACATCCAATGAAAAAAATAACTCAAACAATAGCAATATTTCTTTTGGTATTTTTCAATGCGAATGCACAACAAGAAAAAGGGATTACAGGTTTGAATAATTGGTTGAATAATTGGACCGAATTTAAACCTAACAAAGTAGAATATGGTGAGGCGAATCAAATACTAGCTGGGAACATTTCAGTAAATACTAAGTTGTTAAAGAGAAACATATACTTGATTCAAGGTAATGTTTATGTAACTAACAATGCCGTTTTAACTATTGAGCCAGGAACTGTAATTATTGGAGACTTTGAAACCAAAGGTACTTTGGTAATTACTAAAGGAGCTTCAATAATAGCAGATGGTTTAGAAACAGATCCTATCGTTTTTACTTCAAATAGAAGTTTAAAGAAAGCAGGGGATTGGGGTGGAATAATAATTTTAGGAGATGCGCCAATCAATAAATGGGGAGGCGTAGCATCGGTTAGTCCTGCTAATTCTTATTTAAATCCATTGTTAACTGCTTATGGTGGATTGAATGCGTCTAGCTCATCTGGTATTTTACGATACATGAGAATAGAGTTTGCTGGAGCTAAATTAGCCAACGGTGGTGGAAATCTAAATTCATTATTGATAGCTGGAGCTGGAAACAAAACGGTTATTGAAAATGTAATGGTTAGTTTTTCTGGTGGACATTCAGTTGAAGTATATGGTGGTGATCTTAATATGAGCCAAATGGTGTCTTTTAAATCGAGTAATGATGATTACAGATTTAATTTTGGAGCACAATGTAGAATTACTAATTCTTTAGCGGTTCGTTCTTCATTTCTATCCAGTAAATTAGGTTCAAGATGTTTAGACATAGCATCCTATGATAAAAAAGAGGAAGTTGATTTAGCTAAGAAACAAACATTTGTTGTAGCAACCAATTTAACTTTGGTGAACAATAGTACAAGTATTGTTGCTGATATTGAGTCAGGTTTGGTAAAAGAGGCTATTTATGTAGCTGAAAATACAACTTTACAATGTAAAAAAACAGTGATTTCGGGTTTTAAACCGGCAATCTTGTTAGATAGCAACATACAAATTAATTCTGAAAATCTTAATAAGATTAAATTAGATGCATTGCATATCAATAATTGTAAAGGCAACATTTTTACAGTTGACAACTCTAATAACGACGATTTAGAAAGTCATTACGGACAACCTGCTTTCAATAATTATTTTTCAAACACAAATAATTCGGAGACATTTATTGATTTTTCTAACGAGAAAAAGCCAGATTTCCGCTTACAAATATCAAAATTTACAGCATCAAAATAGATTGTATGTTATTAAATTGATGAGTAAGCATCTTAAATATTGATTTTATAATAAGGTATGAAATGTAGCCCCACTGCCATTTTAAATAAATATATTATTTTTTTTATTTTGGTGGTTTTTCCATCGACTGTTTCATTACGTGCACAAGTATCCATTGGCAAACCCTCCCTAGGGTTTAGCCAAATTTGTGCTAATCCTAGTTTTAATACTTTTGAAGTTAGTTTCTCATTCTCACCTGCGGGTTCCTTGGGATCCACGAATCAGTTCATTTTAGAACTTTCAGATCCAGCTGGAAATTTTGGTACTCCCATAGCGCTGAATTATACTGAGAAGCCGCTAACAGCTACCCCAACTTCTAGAACGTTTGTTTTTTCAGTTCCTACTAATACGGCTGGCGAACTCTATCAATTACGTGTTAGAAGTACAGCTCCAGCTGCTACAAGTCAATTATCTAATATTTTTGCTGCGTACTATAAAATTCAAGATTCACAATTTACTATCAATAATTTCAATGGAACTGCAACTTATTGTACTGGAGGATCATTGGTTTTAAGGATAGACAATCCAGGTACAGGAACAAACGATTCTCCATTAAAATATCCTTCACTAACTTTTAAATGGTTTAAAGAACCGAGTTTAGTTCCAATTGCTACTACAGCAAGTTTAACTGTAAACCAACCTGGACGTTATTACGTTGAGACTAATTACGGAACATGTACTTCTGATTCCTACTCAAACAGAGTCACAGTTTCTGAAGCTACGGGAGTTACAACCACTATAACTTCTAGTAAAGGAAATCCTTTTTGCCCGTCAACAGGTCCAACAACACTGAGCACGCAAACTGGAAATACGTACCAATGGTTTAAAGATGGTGTAGCTATTTCGGGTGCAACAAGTCAACAATATCAAACAAGTACAGCGGGACAATATTCTGTAAAGGTTGATTTTGGTAGCTGTAGTTCGACACCTACTATAACTCTAGAAGACGTACCATTTACCAGTTCTTTAAACGTTTCTGCTACAACAATTATAAATGAAGGCGAAACAAAAACGGTTATCGCTACAACTAACGCGGTTAATCCTGTTTTTGAATGGTATCGAAACAGTACTATAATTGCCGGAGCAACCACCAATACTTTGGATGTTACCCAAGAAGGCAATTATACGGTTGTTATCAAACAAACATCAGGTTGTGTATCCCAAAAAACACTCCCCTTTGAAATCAAATTTCCGTTTGTAGATCCCAATGTAGTTTTAATTCCAAATTATATAAGCCCAAATAATGATGGCGTAAACGATACTTGGATTTTACCACAAGAGTATGTAAGCGGATCAAACACAGAAATTGTGTTATTAAATTCTAGAGGCGAAGTTGCTTTACAAACAAATAATTATCAGAATAATTGGCCGGAGAACGAACTTGATTTTAAGTCTGTGAATCCCATTTATTATTATATAATTACAACAACAGACAATAAAGTAAAAAAAGGTTCTATCACCGTAGTCAAGTAGTATGAAAAGTAGGTTTTTAATTTTTGTTTTTTTTTTCTGTTCACTACAGGCGCTCTACTCTCAAGAAGGGGGAGTAGCTTCATTTGACATACCCGTTAGAAATTCGATGAGGTTTAATAAATTTTTATTAAATCCCGCCTTTAGTTTTGCTAGAGAACAAAACTCATATATTACACTTTTCAACAAAAGAGAATGGGTTCAGTTTGACAATGCTCCTCAAACGTATTTAGTAAGTTATTCCGGTCGCTTTAGAGAAAATCAAGGCGTATCATTGGGCGTTTTCCAACAAAATTATGGGGTACTTACGACTTTTGGTGGAGTAGCCAATTTTGCACAAAATGTATATTTGGACCAAGACAGTAACCTTACTTTTGGTGTTAATTTAGGTTTTTATAAAAGTGGCATTAATACCGGAAAGGTCGTTACCAATTATCCAGATCCAACTTTAGAAACAATACCTTCTAATTCTCTTTTTACTTTAAGCCCGGGGATCAATTATGGAAATGCTTTTTTTGATTTTGGATTGGCTGTAAAAAATGCAGTTCTATATAATCTTCAAAGTTCCAATTTAGTTCAAGACGATCCATCTCGCAGCATACAAGCACACTTAATGTATACCGGATTTATTGATAGTTATGGTTTTTTTGACAGAAGCAAATTTTCAGGACTGATTCGTGCTGAAAGTAAAAAAGAGCAGACTATTGTTTCGGGATTAGTAATGTTCAGTATTCCAAAAGGAGTCTGGGCACAAGCTGGTTACAATAGTTTTCATGGAGTTTCAGGGGGAATTGGAATGAATGTAACTCCAAGAATCGCATTAGAGTATAATTATGAAAAAGCATTAGGTAGCTTTTCACAGTTTGGACCTTCGCATGAATTAGTTTTGGCTTACAAATTCAAAAGTGATTATAGCGATGATGACGAGGATGAAGGAGCTATAATCCCAGCTGCTGAAGACAGGAGAGCTGCACCTTCAAAAGCTGTTGTAAAACCTACGGTTAAATCAGATGCGGATATTCAGAGAGAGAATGAGCTGAAAGCAGCCAGAGAAAAAGCAATAGCAGATGCAAGAGCGACGGCTGATGCACTTGCACAAACGAGGTTGGAGAATGCTGCTAAAGCCAAAGCATTGTTCGAAGAAAATCGATTTAAAAGAGAAAAAATTGCTGCTGATGCTGCCGCCAAAGCGAAGGCAATCGCCGATGCTAAAGTGAAACCAACACCAGCACCAGTTGTTGCAAAACCACCTGTGGCAGTTGTACCAGATGCAAAAGCATTAGCAGATGCTAAAGCAAAAGCCGATGCTGCAGCCAAAGCTAAATTAGCAGCAGCTGCCAAAGCTAAGGCAGATGCTGATGCAAAAGCGAGACTAGCTGCCAACGCTAAAGCTAAAGCAGATGCTGACGCGAAATTGGCAGCAGCTGCAAAAGTCAAAGCAGATACCGATGCCAAAGCAAAATTAGAAGCAGACGCTAAAGCGAAACTTTCTGCTGACGCCAAAGCAAAAGCCGATGCTGATGCTCGAGCAAAATTATCGGAAGAGGCCAAAGTTAAAGCTGATGCTGACGCCAAAGCTAAATTGGAAGCAGAAGCTAAAGCTAAATTAGAAGCAGACGCTAAAGCGAAACTTGTTGCAGATGCAAAAGCCAAAGCAGACGCTGATGCGAAAGCAAAATTAGAAGCAGACGCCAAAGCAAAAGCCGATGCTGACGCTCGTGCAAAATTATCGGAAGAGGCCAAAGCAAAAGCTGATGCTGACGCCAAAGTTAAAGCAGACTCTGATGCAAAAGCTAAATTAGAAGCAGATGCAAAAGCCAAAGCAGACGCTGATGCGAAAGCAAAATTAGAAGCAGACG